>JAWOHJ010000284.1:0-10092 GCA_046485225.1 Lutibacter sp.
GAAAGCCACATAGTTCATTAAACAAAATGAGCCCAGTTCAATATAGAATGACCGGTTCTGTTGATATCGAGAATAACTCTCCGAGTTATTTCCCGAAATCAACAGAAAATCATCATCAACAACAAAATTTTAAAACTAAAAATAATAATAAAATATTGTCAAATTCGGTCAACGTTATTTAGGCATCGACAACATATAACGTTTAACCAATAACGTATAACATATAACCAATAACCAATAACATATACCTTATTCCACCAAACTGTCTTTTTGCCCAATAGACCAATCAGCCAATTTGATGCCTTCATCTGAAATGGTGATTAATTTTTGTCTGAACAATCCGCCAACGGCATTTTTAAACGCTTTTTTGCTCATTCCCAACTGGTATTTTATTTCTTCCGGAGCTGTTTTATCGTTCAATGGCAAGAAACCTTTATTTTCTTTGAGCGCCTTCAGCAGTTTAATTTCGTAGCTTACTATGGTTTGTTTAAAACCGATGGGCTGCAAACTAACATCGAGCTTTTCGTCTTCTCTGATTTTTTTTATGTAACCGGTTAATTGCTGGCCTTCATGAATTTTCTGAAAAAGCTCACTTTTGTAAAGCAATCCTTCAAATTCGTGATTTACCATCACCGTAAAACCCAATGTTGTGGCTTTCACCACCAACAAATCTACCTTATCCCCTATTTTTAATTCATCCATGATTTACGCTTTTAAATTGTTGAAATATGCTTTTAATATCTGGTCATTTTCTAACCTTGGCGTGAAGATTTCCAACAGCTTTGGCAGGCTGGAATCCTCATAAAAACTAGAAAGTTGTTGTTGTAATTGATTTTCATCATTTGCCGTATTGTAATCAAAATGATACATGTTGCACAAATGTTCCGCAGTCAATTGGTGTGGGGTTTCAAAATAATCCAACGCGCCAGATTGTTGCGGCCCCGGAATAAATCTGAAAATACCGCCTCCACCGTTGTTGATTACAATAATCCTGAAATTGTTTGGTATGTAGTTGTTCCACAGCGCATTGCTGTCGTACACAAAACTGATATCGCCCGAAATAAACAAGGTATTTTCTTTAACGGCATACGCAGCGCCAATGGCAGTGCTTGTGCTGCCGTCAATGCCGCTAGTGCCGCGGTTGCAAAAAACTCTCCAGGTTTTGTTGCTGTCGAATAGTTGTGCATAGCGTATTACGGAGCTGTTTCCCAACTGCAATTGTGTATGGTTTGGAACGGTTGCCAAAATAGTGTCAAACACCTTTAAATCGGAAAACGCGCAGGTTTCCATAAATTCCTGGTGTTTTTGTAACCGGAACTCCTTTTTATGCAGCCAAAAATGCTGATAATTGCTCTCTTTTGATTTGGTTAAAAAGAAAAACTGGCTGAAAAACAATTGCGGCGACACCTTAAAATGATGTTCCAAACAATGAAAAGTATCATAGGCTCTTAAAGCATCTGCATGCCAATGGTGTTTTGGTTTGTAGTTGCGAAGCTGTTCCTTAATTTTTTTAGAGACAATCATGCCGCCAATGGTCAGCAGTATGTCGGGTTTAAATTCTTTCAGTTCATCTTCCACAAAGGGGAAAATTAATTTATCAATGCTGTTGATGAATTTCGGATGGGAAACATTGGCGGTATTTTCGATCAACACCAAAACTGACGGATCTTTTGCCAAATGTTCCAACTGGATTTGAAGCAATTCATCGGGAAATTGTTCGCCCACCAACACCATTTTTTTTGTGGAAGCATTCCAAATATTAGCGAATTTTTGAAGTTCATCCACTACAAGCGGAATTTCCGTCAGCATAGATTTTTCTTCAACTATAACTTTTTCAACCTCATCTTCAATAATATTTTCATTTTCAGAAGTCATTTCATACAAAGGATCATCAAAAGGCACATTGATATGTACGGGACCTTTTTTATGGATTGCTGTATGCATTGCTTTTTCAATCAATTCCCTGTCATTTTCGCCACCCAAGTTTGCGCTGAACAGAATATGATTTTCGAATACATTTTCCTGGCGGATTGTTTGTCCGTCCCCAACATCAATCAAATGCGCCGGTCTGTCCGCCGAAATGATCACCAAAGGAATATTGCTGTAAAATGCTTCGGCGATGGCCGGATAATAATTTAGCAAGGCCGAGCCGGATGTGCAAACCAAAGCCACAGGTTTTCTGGTTTGCTGTGCAATTCCCAAAGCAAAAAAAGCAGCACTGCGCTCATCGACCACAGACAATATTTTGCTGTTTTTTGATTCGTTAAAACCAATAATCAGCGGTGCATTTCTTGAACCCGGAGATAATACGATGGTATTTATAGAATAATTTTCACAACTTTTTACAACCAGTTGCGCCAATTTATTTTTAGGAAATTCCTGCATGTACAATTACATTAATTTGCAAAGTTAAGCAAAGTTAGGTTCATATTTTAGTGAATTAACCTTACTTTTTTGGGAAGAATCAGTGTTCAACTGCAGATTAAAAAACGTATTTATTTTGAGACTTCTAATTTATTCAATTCTTTTGCCCTGGGTTGTAAAAGACAAACCCTGCTGACCTGACGTTGAAATCATTACCGCTTCAAAAAATGGTTCATTGGCGTTTTTATTAACCTTCCAGTCAAACAAGAAATTGGCGCCTGTTCCGCCTTCTTTGTCAACTTCATCAATGACTATTTCTGTGGTTTCCATCGGTGCAAGGAAAATGGGTTTTTTAAGGTAAGACCTTATTTCTTTGCCATGCGTATCGAAATACGCTGCTTTAAAAACATAAACAGTATCCGTTAAATTAATGTTTCGCATACTTACCGTTACGGTTAAGTTATGGGTTCTGTGCTCCGATTGGCTATAGATTTGAGAATAAATGGACAAATAGGTGTTTCCCGAAGTCAGTGAATCTTTTAGCTCAAAGTCAATGGTCCTGTTTTCCCAATTTTCCTGGTGTATGGAACTTATGCCTTTCTTTTGGTCACAGGAGTTTATTGTGAACGCTAAAAATAATAGTAGAATAATTCGTGCCATATTCTTTGTGATTTCCTCCTATTGGATTTAACAAATATACGTTTTTATCGCCTAAATTGCCAGCATAAAACCTATTTACAGACCATTTTATGAGCATTTTGAACAAAACGATGTTATTGCTCCGTATGAAACAGCACTTTTTTCATCACCTCCGACTTGGACACCGTTTCCTCCCACTCATTTTCGGGAATGCTTTCTGCTGTAATTCCGCCGCCAACATAAATAGACACCAAGTTGTTTTCCAATTGCATACAGCGTAAATTCACAAATAAATTAGTGCTTTCATTGTTGTTTAACGCTCCCAAAAATCCTGAATAATACGCCCTGTGATAGTTTTCGTTTTCCATAATAAAAGCAGCGGCGACGTCTTTTGGCAATCCGCAAACTGCGGGAGTCGGATGCAGGATTTTTATGAGATTTTCGATTGAATCGACAGACTTCAATTTGCCTGAAATATCGGTTCTTATATGCACCAAATTTCCAGCCTGTACCGTAAATGGTGCGGTAATATCCAATGATTCAACAGATTCTTTTAAGTTTTCCGCCATAAAATCCGTCACATATTGCTGTTCCTGTTTTTCTTTATTTTGCCAAACCACATCAACGGTTCCATTATATTTTTGGGTTCCGGCCAAGGCCATGGTGGTAAATTTTCCTTTTTCGACAGTGAGCAATTTTTCGGGTGTTGCGCCCATCCACAAACCAATTTCCGGGTGATACCACAAATACACAAAAGCATTTTTGTAAGCTTTCAGCATTTTTTTAAAGGTATTCACAACTTTTAACTGATCAATTGTAAACGTTTCTTTTCGCGACAAGACAATTTTTTGGGCCTTTTTGTTTTTGATAAAATTGATAGCTTTTTGAACCAATGCGATGTGATTTTCTTTTAAATCATTTAGTGCTTCAACTGTGTTAAATTTTGGTTTTTCCGCTTGAGTTTTATCATTATCGAGCAGATCAATGTCAAGAATTTTTATGCTGAGGGAATCGCATTCATCAAAAGGAAAAAATATTTTTTTCTCTATTGCATTAAATGGCGCGAATACGAAACCCGCTTCCTTATAAGATTTCAATTCATTCAATGCTTGTGTTCGCTGCACAAAAGCCGTCACCAAATCTTCATCAGGTTTTCTAAACGCCACAAACGGCAATTTTGACTGATAAACACGTTCCAATTCATTAAAAAAATTCGCTATTTCTTCAGACAATTGTTCTAAATTAAATGGTTATAAATGAAGTTATTTCGGCAAAATAATATTGGTGAGCCTGCAGGTTGAAATTAGTTTTCCGAAATCATCTTCTATTCTAATATCGATTAAATGCGTGGTTCGTCCTTTGTGAATAAATTTTGCCGTTGCGATGACATTTCCACTTTTGGCGCTTCCCAGATGATTTGCTGAAAAAGAAATGCCCCGCACCATAAATTTATCGTTGTCGATCACCAACATGGAAGCCGGACTTCCGACACTTTCAGCCAAAGCCATCGTAGCGCCGCCGTTTAAAACACCGTCGGGCTGAAAAACACTTGAGTTTACGGGCATTTTCGCCACCAAATAATCATCGCCAACATCGGTGTATGTGATGTGTAATGTTTCCATCAAGGTGTTTTTACACAAAGAATTCAATGTCTGCAATGTTTTTTCTTTCTGGTTCATTTGTTGGTTATTTGTTAAAATAAATTGCCCAAATTTTATGGGTTCAGCGGTAAAAAATTTTGTTTTTGGCTATTTTATTATAAAATGTCAGACTGTAAAAATAAGAATTAAAACTTTAAATAGTACATTTGTATTTTAAAATCAGTTGAGAAAATGGCTTATAAAATCAGGGTAGTATTAGATGTTGAAAAAGACGTAATTAGGGATATTCTTATTAAAGAGTCCATTAATTTAGAAGATTTACATTTTATTATTGCAAAATCATTTGGATTTCAGGGAATTGAAATGGCTTCATTTTACCGCACCAATGAAGATTGGGAACAAGGGGAAGAAATTCCGCTTGTTGATATGTCGGAGGATGACACTGCGCTTTGTATGCGCAACAGCCTATTGAAGGATGTTTTGGTGAAAGAAGGCGATAACCTGATTTATGTGTATGATTTTCTTTCTATGTGGACGTTTTTTGTTGAATTGTCCAAAATAGTTCCTTCTGATGAAAAAGACTTGCCAAAAGTAATGATGTCAATTGGTGAAAAACCCGATAAAGCGCCCGAAAAAGAATTTACCGCTCAAGATGATTTTGACGAATTGGATGAATTAGACGATGATGATTTTGAAAATCTGGATGAATTTGATTATGATAATTATTAACGAATAATATAGGTGTTCACGTTTTCGTAATTTCTGACCACAAAATCGAATCCAACTTTTAAAATATCACCCATCGATTTACATTTCTTGAAATTTTTATCGTTGGTATATTTTACCAAATCCATTTTTAGTTGTTGAATTTTCTCTGGCGTTGAAATGGTGTCATTTGCCATGCACTCCATTAAACTGTTTATCCGCGTATGGGATCCACGTATTCTTCTGGCAATCGCAGAACGTTCCTCTTTTTTATATTGTTCGATAGATTCTTTCTGCAGATTGTCGGAGACCATTTTAACAAACGGATAATTCTCTTTGAAATATTGCGGAAAATAAACTTTTAAATTCCCCTCGTAACATTGCTGGTCAAAATCCATCGCACGAATTCGGTATTCCACCTGGTCAAAATCATAGGAAGCCACAATCACATAATTATAGGCCCGCATATCACCCAGCAAACGAATGACACAGCGTTCGTTGAATTTCACAAACTCCTTCGACAATCTTTTTTTGCCGCTGGCCGATACGTTTTTTAAATTTTCCTCAATAAAATTATCACCGGGAACACCCAATACGTGCTCTTCAATCAAGGTATCTTTATACACCAAAAAGTTAATGTTATTGGGCGACAGAATGTGTTCCAATTCGAGGCCGTACACCCGGGAAGCATCCGCTTTTTTAATATAAATATAGGTATGGTTGTCGTTTAAAATATTCCTTACTTTCACCCTGAAAGGCTTTGAATTTCCGAAAGTGCAATAGTCAATGGCATCAACATTTAAAAAAGAAATGGATTCTTCGCTTCCGTCGCCATGCAAAATAATATACATGCGTTTCAGGCTTAAATCAATTTCATCACGCTCGTGGTCGGAGTAGTACACGCGAATCCACAACGAATCTTCTCCATTTTTGTCGAATACGGAAATGCCGCCTGCAAACCGAAGCAAATCGTCATAAAAAATCGGAATTTTAATATTACGGTTGTATTCTGTTAAATACTTATACAGCTGATCGTTAATTGGATAACTCGGTTTCTTTCGCGACATTAATTTTTCTTCCTCCATAAAAATATTTGATAAAGTCCAAATTTAGTATATTGCCGTAACAAATATTGTTAATAAACGTCTAATTTTCATACTAAACAACAAAATTTTGGAAACCATCCTCTCCTTAAAAAACTTACATAAAAAATTTGGCGGCATTCACGCAGTAAACGATTTGTCTTTTGACATTAAAAAAGGCAATGTTTATGGCATTCTTGGACCAAATGGCAGCGGAAAATCGACCACGCTGGGCATTATTTTAAATGTCGTGAACAAAACATCGGGAAGTTTCAGCTGGTACGACGGCAATTTGACAACGCACCAGGCACTTAAAAAAGTGGGCGCCATTATTGAACGACCAAATTTTTATCCGTATATGACCGCCATTCAAAATTTAGAACTGGTGTGCAAGATCAAAGAAGTTCCGTTCGACAGAATTGCCGAAAAGCTAAAGATTGTCAATTTATACGAACGCAGAAACAGCAAATTTTCTACTTTTTCCTTGGGAATGAAACAGCGTTTGGCCATTGCTTCTGCTTTATTGAATGACCCAGAAATATTAATTTTGGATGAACCTACTAACGGATTGGATCCGCAGGGAATTCACGAAATCAGGGTGCTCATTAAAGAAATTGCGCAAACCGGCACTACTATTTTGTTGGCGTCACATTTATTGGATGAAGTGGAAAAAGTATGTTCTCACGTGGTAGTCATCAGGGAAGGCATCAAATTATATTCGGGCACGGTGGATGAAATGGTGGCATCGCACGGACTTTTTGAGCTTAAAACAGATGCTGAAAATGAGAAGTTAATTGAACTGCTTACCAAATTTGAAGGAATTTCGGCTATTAAAACAGAAGATGATAAACTCATTGCCACCTTAAGCAAGCCTGTTTCGGCATCAGAAATAAATAGCTATTTGTTCCAAAACGGCATCGTTTTATCGCATTTGGTAAAGCGAAAGCCAAGCTTAGAACAACAATTTTTAACCTTAACCAATAATAAATAAGTCATGCTGCGATTGTTAAACATTGAAATTCATAAATTAAAACACAACAGAGCCAGCAGGGTTTTGGTTTTCATTTATTTTGTACTGCTTACCTCCATCGCTTTAATCGCGGCCATAAAATTTGATATTGGTCCGGTTAAATTTCATTTGGCCGATCAAGGCATATTTAATTTCCCTTATATCTGGCATTTCAACACCTATATGGCGGCCATTTTAAAATTTTTCCTGTTGCTCGTGATCGTTTCCATGATGGCCAATGAATACAGCAACAAGACCTTAAAACAAAATCTGATTGACGGATTGAGCAAGAAAGAGTTTGTGCTTTCCAAATTTTATACGGTGGTACTGCTGGCTTTAATTTCAACCATATTCGTGTTTTTTGTCTCCTTAATTCTCGGTTACAGCTATTCTGATTTTAACGAAATTTCCATTGTTACCACAGATTTGGAATATTTGCTTGCCTTTTTTGTGAAGCTGGTTGCTTTTTTCTCCTTCGGATTGTTCCTGGGAATTTTAGTAAAACGCTCGGCTTTTGCCGTTGGAGCGATGTTGGTTTGGGCCATGATTGAAGGTTTTACCAAAGGAATGCTTTACTGGAAATTTGACACCATGGTTTCCAATGTGATGCAATTTTTTCCTTTGGAAGCGATGAGCAACCTGATCAAAGAACCTTTTACCCGTTTGGGCGCCGTTAAAACAGTGGCAAAACAGGTGGGCGAAGATTTATCGAAGGATTTTTCAGTACAGCCAAAAGACATTGTTATTGTGCTGGTTTGGACGGCCATTTTTATTTATGCATCGTATGTGTTGCTTAAAAAAAGGGATTTGTAATTGGGTCATGTGTTCTAAGTTTTTGTTCAAACCCTAAGTTGCAATAAGCAGTTTATTTTAATATTTAACTTCTAATATCTAATATTGTTATCTTTGAACTTTAAACATTTAACTTTCCAACTAATTTATGACCAAAGCCGAAAAAGTCCAATTTGTGGTTGAAACCTTGGAAAAATTATATCCAAATCCAGGAATTCCCCTTCATCATAAAGATCCTTATACCCTTTTAATCGCTGTGTTATTATCAGCGCAAAGCACCGATGCTGGTGTCAATAAAATCACGCCAAAATTGTTTGCCAAAGCCGACAATCCTTATGATATGGTAAAACTTTCGGTGGAAGAAATTCGGGAAATTATAAAACCTGCCGGTTTATCGCCGATGAAATCTAAAGGAATTTTCGGCTTGTCGAAAATATTGATTGAAAAACATAACGGACAAGTGCCTCAAAATTTTAAAGACTTGGAAGAATTGCCTTCTGTCGGACATAAAACTGCGAGCGTGGTGATGTGCCAGGCTTTTGGAATTCCAACTTTTCCTGTGGATACGCATATTCACCGTTTGATGTATCGATGGAATTTAACCAACGGAAAAAATGTGGTGCAAACCGAAAAAGATGCCAAAAGATTATTTCCGGAGGAATTGTGGAACAAACTGCATTTACAAATTATTTATTACGGTCGGGAATATTCACCTGCAAGAAGCTGGAATCTGGAAAAAGATATTATCACAAAAACTATTGGAAGAAAGGTATTTTTATCAAAAAACCCACTCTAGGTTATAAAGTGGGTTCTAAAGAACATTAATTCAAATGTAATTCAATATGGTTGTTTTTGTTGGTTATAACTATCCTTAATTGCTTAGAATAGCTGAGCAAATATTGAATTATTTCGGGTCTAGGCTGCTCCATCATTGGAGACTTTTGAGAGTAAAGTTTCATCATAAATAGTTGGTTTATACTACTTAAAACGATAAAATTTTACCTTTATTGTAACATAATTTAATTTACTAAAATAATATTGTGTTTTTCAATTAATTTTCTCAAATTAATTAAGGCGTAACGCATTCTTCCTAAAGCGGTATTGATACTCACATCAGTATTTTCAGCAATTTCCTTAAAACTCATGTCTCTGTACATGCGCATTAACAACACTTCTTTTTGATCGTCGGGCAATTCTTCTATCAAATTGCGAACATCTTCCAAAATCTGACTTTTAATAATCTGATTTTCAACAGACAGCATTTCATCGCTCAACACATCAAAAATGTCAAAATCATCCGTATTGTTAAATTTAGGCAATCTTTTATTTCGTCGGAAATGATCGATAATTAGGTTGTGCGAAATCCGCATGACCCAAGGCAAAAACTTACCTTCTTCATTATAAGCACCTCTTTTTAAGGTGTTTATAACTTTAATAAATGTGTCTTGAAAAATATCTTCTGCGACTTCCCTGTCTGAAACCTTTGACAGTATAAAACTAAAAATTCGTTGCTTATGACGAATTATTAAAATCTCTAACGATTTTTCATGACCGTTGATGTAATTGTTGACTAAAACGCTGTCAAGAATAGTTTTACTTTCCATAATTTAAATACATTATAGGGGTTGGTTAAATGTGTATTTATCTATTTTATAAAAAGTAAAGTTGCAGAATAGGCGTTTTTTTATGGATTTATATAACAAATATCAGTATTTTTTTTCATAAATACAATTTTTTTTGGAAAAAGTTAAAATTTCATACAGATACGAAAATTTAGAAACGCTGTTAACTAATTTTTTATTGAATACAAATATGCTTTGCATAAATTTTAAAATTTTGTCAGTACCTTTGCATTTATTCAGTTTTTAAGCAAAATGACTCACAATATAGCGGCACTAAG
>JAWOHJ010000308.1:0-16900 GCA_046485225.1 Lutibacter sp.
AAATTATTAGATGATTATAAGGTTAAAATCTTTAGAGAATAATTACTGACATTAATATAAAAAAAAAGAAATCGGAAAAGAATTAATTCTTTTCCGATTTCTTTTTTTTTATATTAATGTCAGTAATTATTCTCTAAAGATTTTAACCTTATAATCATCTAATAATTTAACTTCCAAAAAGTAAATTTTTATAATTTAAAAATAACAATTACATTTACATGTAACATAAGTAGCGTTATAATTGCGCCAAATAATCTATAAACAATCTAAATAAGAGCTATTTTATTGATTATAAGCATATTAAAATTTTCAAAAAGATGACTTAAATCATAAATAAACGTTAAAGTTGTTGGTATTTTTATCAAAGATTTAAAACAAACAAATATCTAATATTATGAAAAATTTGAAATTAATAGGTTTCTTGATGATTTTAGCATCAAGTTTAATGTTTATCCAATGTACAAGTGACCCTATTGAAGGACCACAAGGTTTAGCCGGTATTGACGGCTCTGACGGCACTGATGGTCTTAATGGTGTTAACGGTGTTAATGGTGATAACTCTTGTTTAAATTGTCATAACGACCAATTCAAAAAAATGGCTATAGAAACATTTTCATCATCGGGTCATGACATTGCAGCTGCTTTACCAGGAAGAAGTGGTGCATGTTTAAATTGTCACTCCAATGAGGGCTATCTGGCTTCATATTTACCAGGTGATCTTACAACCACGTTTGTTACTACAACAGCAACTAAAATTACTTGTACTACATGTCATGCTGGCGGACATAAAAATGTTGCGAATACAGTTGCCGGAAAAGATGTTGCATTAAGATCTACAGAACCTTACAAATTAATAGGTGTTGGCTCAATTGGTACCGTAATAGATTACGGAGGAAGCAGTAACAATTGTATTCATTGCCACCAAGTGCGTAGAGCTGGAGACGGAAACCCTGCAAATTCAGATCCATTAAGTGTTAACTTTGGTAAAGTAGGTATTAGTTCACATTTTGGACCTCATTATGGTGGAGCTACTAATATGTTAGAAGGAATAGATGCTAATAAAGTTGTAGGAGCTACCTATCCAGCTGCCGGAACAAATCCACATAGAACTGGTGCATCTTGCGTATCTTGTCATATGGGAGCTGAAAAAGACGGTAAAGGAAGTCACTCTTTTAAACCTGTATTAGACAATTGTAAAACCTGTCACACAGGAGCTGGTGTAGTTAATTACGACATTAATGGTGGACAAACTAAAATTAAAAATTTAATGAAAGATTTAGCGAAGGAAATTGTTAGATTACATCCTGCAGATTTTTCTTTAGTAACTGGTTCTGCTGACCCTAAATACGATGGTTTCTTAGTAATGCCTTCTACAACAAAACAAATTCCTTTAAGAGTAGCTAATGCAGTATTTAACTATAGATACCTATATCAAGATCATTCTTACGGTGTACACAACCCTTCATATGCAACAGCGTTAATGACAAACTCTATTGCTGACCTTAAATTATTACCTACACCATAATATTGTTTTAATACTAAAAAAGTTCGGGAGTTGCTAAAATTTCTGTAACACCCGAACTTTTATTAACTTCTCTAATAAATAGTTTTTGACAAATTTGAAAATTAAAGTTTCAATTTCATTTTGTAAAAAAGCAAGTATTTATTTAATTAAAAAACTAAAAATGAAAAAAATATTTCAAATTTTATTAATCGTATGCGCGGGTTTAGCAATGAACTCTTGTTATTACGATGAATTACAAGAAAGGATTATTCCTGAATTGCCTGTTGATCCAGACGATCCGAATTATGTTGAAATTAAATTAGGAGCTGACCTACAGCCAATTTTCACAAACAGTTGTGCCGGTTGCCATAATGCCAGCAGAAGTCCAGATTTAAGGGCAGGTTTTGCTTATAACGCTCTTGTGCCTCAATATGTTATTGCCAACAATGCTGACGGAAGTCCATTTTATGTTAAATTGGCTGGAGGTCACCAAAATGTTTCCGCCGCAAACTTAACATTAATTAAAACTTGGATAAACCAAGGCGCTAAGAACAACTAATTTTTAAGACAGTACACATGAAAAATTATATAAAAATACTTTTTGTTCTATTGATGTTACCGGTAATATCAATTGCACAAGAAGAAAGCACAGAAGATTCAACAGCCGTTGAAGTTAAAGAGCAACTGGAAAGACCAGCTTTTGAGGGCGCTTCTCTTATAGAAAACCCAACCAATGTTTTATTTGACAAAAACACTTTGGAAGTGCAAATGCAACACAGATTTGGATTGCTGAACGAAACAAACACCTTGGCTGGTATTTACGGAGATGGCGCTAACATTAGAATCGCTTTATCCTGGGCATTCCATGAAAGATTGACCCTTGGGTACGGAACAACCAAAAATAGCCGTTTGCAAGACTTTTTCTGGAAAGCTGCTTTATTAAGACAAACACGTTCTAACAGTATGCCTGTGAGTGTTACATATTATGGTAATTTCACTATTGACGCAAGACCTGAAAAAACATTTAACTTGGTTCAAGACAGGTATTCTTTCTTCAATCAAATTATTATTGCCAAAAGGGTTACACCAAATATTTCATTGCAAATTGCACCAAGTATTTCGCATTTCAATGCGGTGACTCCTGGTATGGATAATGATATGTTTGCCATTGCTTTTGGAGGTCGTGTGAAAATTAGCCCTAATACCGCTATTATTGCAGACTATAGCCAACCGCTTACACAATTTCAACAAGGCAATCCTCACCCTGGAATTAGTATTGGTGCTGAGTTTGCCACTTCTGCACACGCTTTCCAAATTTTCTTAACAAACTATTCTGGAATTGTGCCGCAACAAAATTATATGAAGAATCAAAATGATTTCTTTAATGGTGAATTCTTAATCGGTTTTAACATTACAAGAAACTATAATTTCTAGATAATTTACATATTTAAACACTAAAGCTCCATAAATTTTTATGGAGCTTTTTTTATGTTGTTTCACAAATATTAAAATTGAAAAAATATAGGCCTGTTAACATTTTGAAGTTAATTTAAAATGAGCGGTTTTTAAATAATTCTACTGCGATTTAAAATTCGTTATGGCACATATATTACATAGATATGTAACAAAACTAACACAATAATTAACGTTATTATGTATAATGATTCTATATTACGTCTAACTTATTCATATTCAGTATTTTAAATATGTTGAAACAATGATTTATATCATAAATAAATAGGTATTATCTGCTAATTTTACAGCAATAAAAACAAACAAATTTATTTAAACAAGTATCTAATATTATGAAAAATTTGAAATTAAATTTAATCTTAGCGCTAGGCGCACTATTGTCATTCGCTAATTGTACACATGATGACGCTCCGCAATATTCGAATGTTGATCCAGGAGTTGGATCAAGCACAGAACAATTATTAGTTAAAAAATTCGCAACTGCACCAGTATTTGATGGTGACATTGATGAAATTTGGGATACTGCAAGACCTCTTTTAGGTGCTGCAACAGTTACAAAAGCTGGAGCTAAAACTGTTCCTTTAAACAAATCCAGCAACGGAGATTTATCATTAGAGCCAAGTGATTTATTCGATCCTTATACAGGCGAAAGTTACAAGTACTCATTAAGAGGTGGCCATGATGGTGAATATTTGTATTTACTATTTGAGTACGAAGATGAATCTGACAGCATGGAACGTGAATCTTGGTATTTCGACCCTATAACTAGTAATTGGAATCAAGAAAACAAATATGCAAACCATAAAAATGATAAATTTTATGAAGATAAATTTGGATTTATGTTCCCGATTAAAGTTAATGGTGCATATCCTGAAGGTTTTGCAACTGGTACTTGTACGGTAACTTGTCACGGAGGTTTAACCGGAACTGCTGCTGGTACAAAAAGCACAAGACATTACATGAAAAATGCTGGTGAATTAGCTGATTTATGGCATTGGAAACGCAACAGAAACGCACTTTCTCAATCAGTGGATGATGGCTATGTTAGAGATTCAGAGGGGAAAGACGGATTGTCTACCGCAAATGGAAGAAAAGCAGATGCAGGACTTTCTATGTATGATGATAAACCCGTTTTTACTGATGCAGTAACTGGGAAAAAAGGACCTAAATGGGTGAAAAAAGGCCAATCAAACTATTATTGGGTTACTGATGCAGAACTTACTTCAGGTACAGCACAAAGCGTAACCGGTGTTGCTGCGAATGGAGTATTAACATTATCAGACGGTTCAACTATTGACCCTAATACAGATTTAGCTTCTTATTCAAAAGGGTTTGGAAAAAAACGATTCCCAAGTGTTAAGATTAATGCTGGAGGTGCTGGTGCTGACGGAAGATCTGAGGCCCAAGTAAGAGCAAAACACATTGGTTCGGGATGGCAAATTGAAATTAAACGCAAATTAAATACCGGCGACCCAACAGATGCTGTATTTGTTGTTGGAGAAGAAATTGCCTTTGGTTTGGCAATCTTTAACAATTCAGCCATTGGCCACGGAATGAGCAATTTTAAAACAATGAAAATTGAATAATAATAATCTATAAATTTAGAGGATTGAAATTATACAATTTCAATCCTCTAATATATCAACAGATTATTTAAATGAAAAAACGAAAAAATGAAGAAAATAATTCAATTTATTACAATCATTAGCTTAGGAATGTTTATGAACTCCTGCTACTATGATGCCTATCCAGAATACGAAGATATTGACGACGGACCTGGAGGTGTAGAAATTTCTTACGCAACAGACATCATCCCATTATGGAGTCAATGCACAGGTTGTCATGGAAATACACCACCAACACTAAACACTAACTCCTATGCTAACTTATTAAACGGTTATGTGGTGGCCGGAAATGCTGACGCAAGCATCTTGTACAAATCTCTTTTAGGAAAAGATGGAATATCATTAATGCCTCCAGGTTCAAAATGGCCTAATTCAAAAATTGATTTAGTTAAAGCTTGGATTAATCAAGGAGCTAAGAATAATTAACCTTTAAGAATACAAACATGAAAAAATATATTATATTACTTTTTACTTTTATGACGCTCCCTTTTCTAGCTGCTGCTCAAGAGGAAGATTCAACAAAAGTTAAAGAGGCTCTTGAAAGACCCGCATTTGAAAGTGCAATGCTCATAGACAATCAAACCAATGTTTTGTTTTCCAAAAATACCTTGGAGGTACAAATGCAACATAGATTTGGTTTAATGAAAGGCGAGAATACTTTAGCGGGTATTTATGCAGATGGCGCAAATATTAGAATTGCCTTATCATATGCCATTCATGACCGATTAACAATTGGATATGGTACCACAAAAAATAATCGTTTACAGGATTTTAACTGGAAAGCCGCCTTATTGAGACAAACACGCTCAAATAAAATGCCTGTTAGTGTTTCTTATTACGGAAATTTCACCGTTGATGCCCGAACTAAAGAAAATTTTGAGTTTACTGAAAACAGATATTCTTACTTTAATCAACTAATTATTGCGCGTAAATTTAGTCCGAACTTATCTTTACAGATTGCACCTAGTGTTTCTCACTATAATGTGGTAGAAAATACGATGAGAAACGATATGATTGCAATCGCTTTTGGCGGACGTTATAAAATTAGCCCGCAAACTGCTGTCATATTTGATTATAGTCAACCAATTACTGAATTTATGCAAAACAATCCTCCTCCCGGGATTAGTTTTGGTGTTGAATTTTCAACTTCGGCACATGCATTTCAAATATTTGCAACAAATTATAATGGTATAGTGCCTCAAAAAAATTATATGTTTAACACAAATAATGGATTTGGTAAAGGTGAATTTAAACCATTTGGAAAAGGTGGAGGTGATTTCCTAATCGGTTTTAACATTACAAGAAACTATAATTTCTAGATAATTTACATCATTAAACAATAAAGCTTCGTAAATTTAAATCTATGAAGCTTTATTTATTTTATTGATTCTCGCCACAATTATATTGAATAAGTAAAAGCGTAACGGAATTAAAAATTAGACGGTTTTTAAATATTTTTTTAGAACAATTTAAAATATATTTTGTTACACATTTTTCATAGTTATGTAACAAAACTAACACAATATTTGATCCATTTTAAGTATAATCACTCTAAATTACACCTAAAAGACTTGTTTTCAGCATTTTAAAAAAAATAAAACCCTGATTTTTATAATAGAAAAACAATATCCATGTTACTATTTTTATACCACATTAAAAACAACAATTTTTATTAATCTTAAGGTTAACTTAGACAGAAAAGCATCCTAAATTTCAAAAATAATTTTTATATTGCTTTACTGTTTAACCTAAACTTTTACTACTATGGATAAAAAAATTAAAAAAGGAACACAAATCTCAAGAAGAGGTATTCTGCCAATCCTTGGAAGTACGTTGCTCCTTCCCATTCTGGGATTTGGAAAAACATCAACTATTGATGAAATTATTGTTCCAGACGAAAACGAAGAATATCAAACTTTGTTAAAACCTGATGGTACTGCTGTAAGGGTTAAAGTAAGTACAATTAAAAATTCAAAAATTATTCAGAAGAATATTTCTAATGAATCATTTCTTAGCTGGTTGGGCAGAAAATTATAATGTCTTTTAATTACTACTGATAATGGAAAATAAAAACACTGATTCAAGACGTAAATTTCTTGATAAAGGATTAAAATTGGGTCTGATTACCGCAATCGGCGCCATAGGATTGACGAAAATTGCGTCTAAATTAAACGCAAAAGGCAGCGAAACCTCAACAGGAAAAATGGAACTTATGACTACTGACGGAACTATCATTGAGGTAGATTCTTCAGAAGTTATGGAGATGGATCATTCCAAAAAGCAAAAACACGAAGATGAGTATGACGTTCGGGAAGGCATGCCTAACCGAAAATTTGTCATGGTAATAGATTTGGCAAAATGTAAAAATGCATTAAAATGTCAAGTTGCCTGCAACAAACAACATTATATTACCGGTGACCATGCCTGGCTTAAGGTATATAAAATGCAAGAAGATGCAGATACCGCACCTTATTGGATGCCAACCACTTGTATGCATTGTGATCAACCAGCTTGTGTAACTGTTTGTCCGGTTGACGCCACTTTCAAAAGAAGAGATGGTTTGGTGTTAATTGACAACGAACGTTGCATTGGATGTAGGTTCTGTATGGCTGCTTGTCCTTATTCAACACGTGTATTTAACTGGAAAGAACCAAACCAAGGTGAAATTACCATGTTGATGGATATGGAGAACCAAACAGAACATCACTCTCCAGAATTTACTGGTTTGCCTAGCGTAAAAGGCACTGTTGACAAATGCGATTTTTGTCCACACGCCATAAAAGATAATGTATTACCTCACTGTGTTACTGCGTGTCCTAACGGCGTATTTTATTTTGGAGACAAATATGAAGACACTGTGACCAACGGGGAAGAAACACTTCGATTAAGTAAATTATTAGAAGATAAACATGGATACAGATTGATGGAAGGCTTGGGGACTAAACCAAGTGTGTTCTATTTACCACCTGTAGACAGATTGGTAGATTTTAAAGAAGGATTAGAAAGTTTCACTGATTATAAATCTGTTGATTAACAAGAATAATTATGAAAAATTACGACAAATTACTTAACGATTTAGCGCCACAAAAATTTGGCACAAAAGGCGTTATATGGACAATTTCTTTGGTTGTTTTAATCGTTATAGGAATCATCGCCTATATTGATCAAATTATTAGAGGACAAATGGTCACCAACATGAACGATTATGCATTGTGGGGCGTTTATATCTCAAACTTTGTGTTTTTTGTGGCAACAAGTTTTGTTGGAACGACTGCAGTAGCCGTTCTAAGACTTACCAACAATAACTGGAGAACACCTATTGTTAGAATTGCTGAAATCATTGCTGTTGCAGCAATTATTATGGCAGGGATTACCATTACCATTGACATGGGAAGACCAGACCGTTTATTGAATTTATTTATTCATGGAAGAATGCAATCCCCAATTACCTGGGACGTTATCATTATACCAACCGCAATGATGGTTTGTATTTTATTATTGTATTTTCCTTTGTTGCCGGATTTTGGGCTATTGGGCAAATATTATCAAGACAAAAAACCAACACTAAGTAAATGGTATAAAAGACTTTCATTGAATTGGACAGGCAGTGATGCCCAAAAATCAATTCAAGTTAAATCAATTCAAATAATAGCCATTTTAATTATTCCTGTTGGTTTTATGTTACAGACTATTGATGCCTGGTTATTTTCAACTTTATACAGGGTTGGCTGGGACAGCACTAACTTAGGAGCGTACTTTATTTCAGGAGCAGCAGTAGCTGGTGTTGGGGCTTTGGTAACTGCAACCTATGTACTTCAAAAAATTTACAAATTAGAGAACTATATCACTGATTTTCATTTTGACAAGTTGGGAAAATTTTTAGTCTTGGTTTGTTTAATTTACTTATACTTTAACTTAAATGAATACTTAATACCACAGCTTACTTCAAAAAAAGGTGCAACTACACATATAAACGTTTTATTTGTTGGAGAATATGCGCCGCTGTTTTGGTTTGTAATTGTTGGAGGTTTGGTTATACCGGTTATTGTATTGTTATTTAAAAAAGGAAGAAAACCCTTACCCATGTTTCTTATCGGTTTATTGGTAGTTCTTGGATCTTGGTGGAAACGATACCTTATTGTAACACCAACTTTATTGCATCCTTTTTTGCCAATACAAGGTGTTCCAGAAGAATGGCGTCATTATTTCCCAAGCCTTCATGAGTGGGCCATCACCATTGCAACATTAGCAATGGCGCTATTAATTATCACTATTTTGGTTAGATATGTTCCTATAGTGCCTATTCAAAAAACCGCCGATGAACAAGAAGCATTAGAACTAAATAAAAACACCCAATCATGAGAAATCAAATGATAACACGCCACTTTTTTCTTGTTGTCTTAAGTGTGTTTTTATACACTTCAAGTTATGCACAAGACAGGGTTAGATTAAAAGCAGAATATGTTAAAATCATGAACGAAGGTTCTTATTTTGACCTGCAAGCCACCGCAAGAGTTAATGACGAAAATGTAAATGTTTCTAAAATTGAATTAATCATTTATAATTTGGTTGGCGATGAACAAGTGGAAATAGGTAAAACTATTACCAATATGCAAGGTAAAAGCCGATTTAAGCTTAAAGATTTAAATAGTCTTAAGGCTGATTCATCAAACACGTACAACATAGACGTTTCATTTGCAGGAAATGATGCATTTTCAGATACTTCCAAAAGTATAGTCTTTAAAGATGCAGCTATTGAAGCCAAACTGGTAACCATAGACAGTATCAATTATATCTCTGCAACACTAACAGATAAATCAACTGATAGCCTACTTGTTGGCCAATATCTAAAAGTTCAGCTCCAAAGGTTATTTAAAAATTTACCAATTGGCGAAGAATTTAATGAAACTGACGAAGATGGCACAGTACTTGTACCTCTACCAGAAGGAATACCTGGTGTGGATGGAATATTGGCTTTTGAAGTAATTTTGAGTGAAAGTGAAGAATTTGGCACTGTAAAAACAATAGTTAAAGCCCCGATTGGTAAGCATGTGGTTGATGAGTCAACGTTTGATCAAAGAACTATGTGGGCACCAAGAAACAAAACACCTTTATTCTTGCTTATATTTCCAAATTTATTGACATTTGGAATATGGGGAATCATTATTTATCTAATATTAAATTTAATAAAAATTAACAAATCCTAAATTAAACAAAAATGAAAACATTTAAAATTTTAACACTAGTAGGAATTATTTCTTTTGCATTTTACTCTTTCACAACGCTTACTACCCAAGAGCCGTGGCCAGTACCTGCAAAATATCAAACAATGAAAAATCCAGTTGCTAAAAAAACTGATGCAGCCATAGGAAAATCACTTTACACTAAACACTGTAAATCGTGTCATGGTTCAGAAGGTTATGGTGATGGTCCAAAAGCCAAAGAAATGAAAGGTGATTTAGGAGATTTTTCATCGAAAAAATTCCAAGCACAAAGTGATGGTGCATTATTCTACAAAACTTCTATGGGAAGAAAAGATATGCCGGAATATACCAAGAAAATGCCTTCAGATGAAGACAGATGGTTAGTGGTTAATTACATGAGAACCTTAGCTGAATAACATTCATTGAATTAAATATAAAAAGTCGAACTTCTTGTTCGGCTTTTTTTTTGCACATTGATTTTTTTCATTTTAACTTAACAATGATGCACCTTAAAAAAAATTGTATTAACATAAATTATTAAAGCCTTCACTCCTATTTGCACATTCTGCACAGATCTTCCAGTTCAAAAATCTTCTTAATATTTTTCAGAACGCCGCCAATTACAATTTAAAATGCTACCTCAAATCCCATAATTGAATCTTTTTTCAATTTTTTATTACTTAATCTCCAAATTCTCCTAAATATACGCTTTTAGTTTTTTTGCTTATAAATTCCTTTAAACTAAAAGTAAAACCTTATTTCAATCTAAAAAAACATAGAAATCAAATACATATACATAATTTAAAATATTATGTAACTTTTATTACATAGTATTTAAATAAATTATCGTAGGGTTTTATTCCTATAAATGACTTATGTCATCATTTGACTGACCATATCTTAGTAAATTTATAGAGAAAATTAGCATATCAATAATTATGCATAGTCAATTTTATGAAAAGCAAAAATAATCGACCAAAAACATCCAATTTAAACGGAATTCATATTTAAATCGATTGAACTTAACCAACAAAATAATGGAAAAAAAACAAAAAGAAGAAGGCGGAACCGACAGACGTAAATTCCTGAAATTGGGATTACTGACAAGTGTTTCTGCAATTGCAGGCGCTTCAATTGTAACAAACTTAGCAGCGCAAGAAGAAGAAAAAGAGCCAGCAGGTGAAGTAATTAGATTATTAACACCCGATGGTAAAATAGTTGAAGTAAACGCATCTAATATCAATAAATATCCAGAAGCATATATTGCACCAGAAGAATCCAGGAAGGGAATTCCTGGAAGAAAATTCGTGATGGTCATTGATTTGGCTAAATGCAAAAATGCCAGAAAATGTGTTGAAGACTGTCAAAAGGCACACAAGTTGGATGAACATGAAGAATTTATGAAAATTCAATTGATTCAAAATCATGAAGAAGGTGAACCTTATTGGTTCCCTAAACCATGTTTTCATTGCGATGAACCTCCTTGCGTCACAGTTTGCCCAACCGGAGCAACATTTAAACGAGATGATGGCATAGTATTGATTAACAACGAACGTTGCATAGGATGTAAATTCTGTGTTACAAGTTGTCCATATTCCGCACGACAATTTAACTGGGGCCACAAAGAAAAATTTGACGATAAAAGCCAGCCCTATTCCCCAGAAACAAGTATTCCTGCAGCAGAAGGAACCGTTATGAAATGTGATTTTTGTCCAGATTTATTGCGTCAGGGTGAATTGCCACATTGTGCAAAAGCCTGTCCAATGGGTGTTATTTATTTTGGTGACAAAAACGAAGATATTGTAACCAATGGTGAAGAAACGGTGAGATTCTCCGAACTAATAAATGACCGAGGTGGTTATCGCCATTTGGAACACTTAGGAACCAAACCGAATGTTTATTATTTACCAGCAGTTAACAGACAATTCCCTTTAGACCGAGGATTTGATATTGACGAGAAAATAATAGAGCGTTATAAAGATGTCCCTTATGTACAAGATTTAAAAAAACAAGGTAAAATTTAACACTAATAATTATGAATATAGATACTAGAAAAAGAGAATTGGTTGAAGAATTTTCTCCGATGTATAATAAATCCAGTTTATTATCCAATATTTGGATTGGAACATTAATTCTCATAATATTAGTGGGTCTTTACGCCTTTGTGCTGCAATTAATGAACGGACATGAGGTTACCGGTATGCGCGATAATGTAGTTTGGGGAATTTACATTGTTAATTTTATATTTTTTGTTTGCCTTAGTTATTCAGGCGCATTTATTGCGGGCGTATTGCACTTTTTTGAGACACCGCTAAAAAATTCCATCGCAAGAATTGTAGAAATTACTACGGTATTATCATTAATAATTGGACCGGTTTTTATTTTATTATGTATTGGCAGATTAGACCGTCTTCATTATTTATTTATTTATCCTAGAATTCAATCTCCAATTACATGGGATATTATTGCCATTATTACAGACCTTATTGGCTGTTTTGTTTATTTATATTTAACTTTTATTCCTGATTTTGCAATTTTAAGAGACGCTTCCAAAAATAAATCTGAAGTGTCAAATTGGCGAAAAAAAATGTATAAATTCTTAGCTATTGGCTATCAAGATACACCAACACAGCATGAAAGATTGCACAAAATTATCAGAATAATGTCTGTAATGATTATTGCTATGGCAATTGTGGCTTATTCAGTGCTTGCTTGGATTTTCAGCCTAACGGTTCAACCGGGCTGGAACAGTTCAATTTTTGCACCTTATTTTATTATTTCAGGTTTATATTCAGGAATTGCAGTTATTATAATCGCGATGTACATCATCAGAAAATTCTATAAATTAGAAAAGTACATCACTAAAATACATTTTTTAAGCGGTGGAGTACTATTATTAATAATCTCATTGTTATACGGTTATTTCACTTTTTCTGAATATTTTTCAAGATGGTTTAGCAGTAAACAACATGATGTCGATTTATTAAACACTTTGTTTACGAAGTATTTCTGGCAATTTATTTTCGCTAATTATTTTGGAATTTTAATGCCGATTGCAATTCTGTTCTTTAAAAAATTAAGAACCGTAAAATTGGTGACGCTCGCTGCAATTATTTCAGTGATGGGTATTTGGTTAAACAAATATTTAATTGTTGTACCAACTTTAGAAACACCTTATTTACCAATTCAAGACACCAGAGCCGAATTTGTGCATTACACAGCTACTTGGATTGAATGGTCACTTAGTTTAACCGGAATTGCCGCATTTTGCTTGTTTTTTACACTTATCCTAAAATTTGTTCCTGCAATTCCAATGTCAGGAATCATTGACCTGGAAAAAAGAAAACAATTGAAACGAAAAAAAGATAACCGAACTGTAACTGAGTTTTAAAAAATCAAATTATGAAAAGTAACTTATTTTATATAAAAATTACCTCATTTTTAGTAGCATTGCTATTCAGTATTAATAGCATTGCACAAGAAAATGACGCAAGTAATTACAGCATGTCATTTGAATTTAAAACGGTGAAACAAGATGACAATTCTCGTTTACTTGAAGCAAGTTTTACTGGCAAAAATAATGAAGACAGAAAAGATATTCTTCCAATTTATAATGCAGAAATCAAATTTTTTAATGTTCTAAATGGTGAAGAAGTACTTTTGGGATCTTCCAAGACATCCCAAAAAGGAATTGCGCAAATTACACTTCCCGAAAATCAAAAATATTTGATGGATGAAACTGGGAGCATAAACTTAATGGCAAGGTTTGAAGGAAATGAAGCCCTAGAAGAATCATCCGCAGAATTAATTGTTAAGAACATTCGCTTAGAACTTAATTTAGAGGAAATAGACAGCATTAAAATGGTTTTGGTAACCGCATTTACCTTTGATGAAACTGGTGCTGAAATTCCTATGGAAGAAACTGATGTCATCATTTATGTTCAAGGTATGCTTTCAAAAATGAAAATTGCCGAAGGCACTATTAGTGAAGGCGCCTTTGAATTTGAAATGCCTACGAATTTGCCGGGTGACAAAAATGGAAATTTAACCGTCTTTTCAATTATTGAAGAACACGAAGAATATGGAACTGTAATTCAAAAGAAAAACATCAAATGGGGTGTTTTTGAAAATAAAATAACAGAAGCAAAAAATACTTTATGGTCCAGCGCCGCGCCAATTTGGATGTATGTAGTTTTAACAATTTTATTGGTTGGTGTATGGGCAAACTATATTTACACCTTCATAAATTTATTTAAAATTAAAAAAGAAGGTCAGGATTTAGAGCTAGAACAAGAATCTTAAAAGGTCATATTACCGCCGAAAGTGTAAGTAACTATTTAAAAATAATAATTAATATAAATTCGAAAAAAAATGAGAACATTTAAAATTTTAATGATTATCGGAATAATTAGTATTGGTCTTTTTTCCTTTACAAAATTAACGCAAGAGGAGTGGAAAGTTCCCGCTAAATACCAAACTATGAAAAATACGGTTGAAGCCAGCAAAGCAAATATAGCTTTAGGAAAATCGTTATACGCAAAACATTGTAAATCTTGCCACGGAAATACAGGTTTGGGAGACGGAACAAAAGCTAAAGAAGTTGATGGAGATTTAGGTGATTTTTCATCTAAAAAGTTTCAGGCACAATCAGATGGTGCAATTTTCTATAAAAGTTATATTGGCAGAAAAGACATGCCTAACTATGAAAAGAAAATTACCGACAAAGATGATGTCTGGGCAATGGTTCATTATATGAGAACATTGGGTAAATAATTTTTAAATGAATATCTTCATTTAAACGGGTGAGATATATTGAATTAAAAAGGTTTAGTGAAAGCTAAACCTTTTTTTGTATTTTATGTATACCATTCATAAAGCTAAGACTTAAGATTTTGCAATCCCAAAAATCGATAAATAATCAGCAACATTAACCCAAGATATATGAATGATGTAAGTTTTTAAATAAATTATGTAACAAATGTCACGAGCTTTTCTGGTAATTTTGTTTTGTTATATTAACGCAATACAAATTAATTAATAAAACGAAATAACATGAAAAAATTATTCATTATTGCAATTTTAGGAACAACGCTTATGTTTCAAAATTGCGCCCCAAAAGAAAAACAAGAAGTAACAGCAACTCCTAATGACTCCATTGTTACTGAATCGGTAATTATTGATTCTGTCACTACCGCCCAAGGTACAGAAATTATTGTGGAAGAAGTCGTTACTGAAACAATAGAAACCTCCACAGAAAAACCGACTACAGTTACAAAAGTCACTGTAAAAGAACCAGTAAAAGTTGTTACTCCAACAAAAACGGTAACAAAAGCAGGTGAAACCACTAAAGTTGAAGTAGTTGTTACCGAACAACCAACAAAAACTACAGCAACTCAACCAATTGTTAAAGTCGTTGTAAAAGAACCTGTTGTGGTAGCAAACACTTCTGGCTGGGTAGTTCCTGCAAAATACCAAACCATGAAAAACCCTACAGATCCAAAAACTGATTTGGCCATAGGAAAATCATTATACGGTAAACATTGTAAATCTTGTCACGGTAGTGAAGGTTACGGTGATGGAACAAAAGCCAAAGAAATGAAAGGTGATTTAGGTGATTTTTCATCTAAAAAATTCCAGTCACAAACCGATGGCGCCTTATTTTACAAAACCACTTTTGGCAGAGATGATATGCCTGCATATAACAAAAAACTTCCTTCAGATGAAGACCGATGGTTAATTGTTAATTTTATGAGAACTTTATAACAATAAGCTTAAAAATATAACATAAAAAAAACCGAACAAATTGTTCGGTTTTTTTTATGTTAAATGGTCATCGAGAAAATCCGTATTTCCGGCTGATTCTCTACCAGCCTCAAATCAAATGCCATGCAAATATTTCGCACAAACATTCTTCCTTCTTCTTTAACCACAATTTTATTGTCGGAAACTTCAATTAAACCATCACCAATAATTTCACCCAAGCGCGCAATAATTTCACTTTTAACTTGAGAAGTTAAACCAATGTTCCACTCCGTTTCTAAATTACACATCAAATTTAAGATGTGCTTTCTTATTACCAAATCGGTATCAGTTAACAAATGGCCTCTAAAAACCGGCAATTCTCCTTTATTTACGCGATCTGTATAATCATCTATTTCTTTTTCATTTTGCGCAAATGCATACCAGGAATCGCTGATTGAAGACATTCCCAAACCAATCATCAATTCGGTTTTACCGGCTGTATAGCCCATAAAATTACGATGCAATTTTTTAGCTTCCATCGCTTTGTGCAACGAATCACTTGGCAAAGCAAAATGATCCATTCCTATTTCAACATAACCATTGTCAAAAAACAATTGTTTTCCCAATTCATATAAATGTCTTTTTTCATCGTCTTTTGGCAAATCACTGTCTTCAAAACCTCGTTGTCCCACGCCTTTTATCCAAGGCACATGCGCATAACTATAGTAAGCTATTCTATCTGGTTTTAAAGCGATGGTATTTTTAATGGTATTTCTGATGCTTTCTTCTGTTTGAAAAGGCAATCCGAAAATTAAATCGTGGCTTATGGATTCATACCCAATTTTCCGTGACAAATCGTGTACTTTTTTTACCTGCTCAAAACTTTGAACTCTGTGAATCGCTTTTTGTACAATAGGATCGTAATCCTGAATACCAAAACTGTTTCTTCGTGAACCTAAATCGTACATCGTTTGCAGTTGGTCTTCTGAAGTATGATTCGGGTGGCCTTCATAACTAAAATCAAAAATCTCAAATTTGTCGGCTCTTTTAAAAATTCCGTTGATTAATTTCTTTAAATTTTCAGAAGAAAAAAATGTTGGTGTACCGCCTCCTAAATGGATTTCCCTAATTTTTGGGCGTTTTCCCAACAAATCGCAGTACAAATCCCATTCTTTTAAAACAGTTTCCATATAAGGCTGTTCAACTTCATGGCGTTTGGTTATTTTTTTATGGCAAGCACAAAATGTACACAAACTTTCACAAAAAGGAAGGTGAATGTATAAACTTATTCCTTCACTGTCATTGCTTTCATTAAAAGATTTCACCACTGTTTTTTTCCAGTCTTCCATCGC
>JAWOHJ010000330.1:0-6248 GCA_046485225.1 Lutibacter sp.
CTAAAGTTTGGAGAGACTATTTAGTCCGAATGTTATAGTCACTATAACACTACTATAACACTATCTATGGAGTGTATCTATGGAGTATCCTCCCTTTATCCTCCCTTGAGCTCCCATTTTGACTGTTGTTGTGCGTCTAAAAAAACGCTAAAACAGCTGTTTTCTAAAGATTGGTTTCTAATTGTTTTTAATCCCTAATTCGCATTTCTACTATTCACTATTTTTTTCCGCCAACGACCTTAAATCAGCACCTGTTGGTTCTTCAAAAATTTCCAGGTCAAAATAAGGAACAGAAGCAATTACGTGGTCAAAAATATCGGCCATAATGGCTTCAAAGTTTTCCCAGCGTTTGTCACTTATAAAACAATAAATTTCTAAAGGAATTCCTTTAGCGGTAGGTTCCAATTGCCTAACCATTAAAGTGAGCTCTTTATTTACTGCAGAATTTTCGTGTAAATAACCATTCAAATATTTCCTGAAAATACCAAAGTTGGTTTGGTTTCTTCCATTGATTAAAACCGATTTATCAGCTCCTGATTTTTCATTAAACTTTAAAATTTCGCGCTGTCTATGATCAATATACGTTTTTACCAATTGAATTTTTTTGTATTCTTCAATTTTTTCATCCGTTAAAAATTTAATCGAAGACTGTTTGATAAAAACGGATCTTTTGATACGTCTTCCGCCAGATTCCTGCATTCCCCGCCAGTTTTGAAAAGAATCGGAAATTAAGCTGTAGGTTGGAATTGTGGTATATGTGTTGTCCCAGTTTTGAACAAGAACGGTTGCCAAATTAATATCGGTTACAAAACCATCGGCACCAAATTTGGTGTAGGTAATCCAATCTCCAATCCGCACAATATCGTTAACGGATACTTGAATTGAAGCGACAAAGCCTAAAATTGTGTCTTTAAAAATTAATAAGATTACTGCGGAAGCCGCGCCAAGTGTGGCGAAACTCATAATGTCTTTTCCAGTTAACTGGTACACAATAAAAATGGTTGCAATTCCCCAGAAAAACAGCATCATTACCTGCGCATAACTTTCCAACGGTTTGTCTCTATACTTTTCTTTGGTTCGCAAATATTTTTGAGTAGATCTTAAAAAACTCCGAATAATTTTAACAATCAACACAACGGCATACACATTAATAACGATGTTAAAAACATTCAGTAAAACCGGATAATCGCCAACAACATATGGAATACTGTATTTTAAAACATAAATAGGAATAATCTGCGAAATGTACTTTGGAAATTTACTTTGTGCCAAAAAATCATCGAAGGCAGTTTTTGTTTGCAATGAAAATAATTTGAAAGAAACAACAATTATTTTTCGCAAAATTCTATCGAGAAACAATACCGTTAAACCCAAAAAAACAATGGTTACCACCAGATTAATGGTACTTGCCCAAAAAGGAATCATTCCTTGTTTAATTAAGTAATTACTTATAAAGTCGGTTATTTGGATAATCTCGAAATCCTTTAACATTTTTTAAAGCTTTAAATGTTTTTTATCGATATAAATATAGCCGAATGGAATTAAGGAAGCAAACATCACAACGCCAAAAGTTTTTAAGCTCCATTTTAATTCGTAAAAAACCATGATGGCCATAACCACGAAAATCAGAAATAAGATGCCGTGTGCCATGCCAACAACCTGAACCATTTGCGGCAGATTCCAAATATATTTTAATGGCATAGCTAAAAACAAAAGTACCAAAAGTGAAAATCCTTCAATAACTGTAATAATTCTAAATGCTTTAATCATTGTTGTTTATTTTTTTATTTGGGTGCAAATTTAAAATATTAAAGCTTGACAAAACCATGGAATGCGCTTTTTAACTTTTTTTAGCATTTAACCATTAGATTTTTGCTTTAATTCATCAATACTTATCTTTTTTAAAAGAAAATTTATTTTCTGTAACAAAAATTGCATAAATAATGTTCAAAGTTAGCCTTAACCATTCTAAATAGAACTTAATATACTCATATTAAAATTTTTAACAAAATTTAATAAATGATAACTATCATATCAATTGGTAAATAATGTATCTAGTTTTGTAAAATATTAATAAATACAAAATATTATGAATTCATTAAAATTTTTATCGGCGATATTTATTTTCGCAATCACATTTTCAAGTTGCACTTTCGATGACGAAACAATTGATCCTGCAGTAGAAGCTTTCAATAAAGCTGATCAAGCAAATGGCGGAATTATGTATGACAAATTTTGGGCTACCGAGTCTAATTTTGACCAAACAAATCCCGTTAGGGCAACTATAAATGCAAAAGCTGACTTTTTCCGTTGCAAACAATGTCATGCTTGGGATGGATTGGGCAATGAAGGATCTTATATTAATAGGGGGCCAAGAACAAGCCGACCAAATATTGCATCAGGAAATATTTATGCAATGGGACAGTCTAAAACTGCCCAAGAACTTTTTGACGGTTTAAAGAAAACTGCAGGAAGAAGAGATATTGCTTACGATTTATCAACGTACAATCCAACAACAAACAGTACAGAGGGCGATAAAATGCCAAACCTTAATCAACTTTTAACTGATGAACAAATTTGGGATCTTGTTAAATTTATGAAAGAAGGAATGATGGATGTTTCGCAATTGTATGATGCAACTTATACAGGAACTTACCCAACTGGTTCTTATGCATTTACAAACATTGGTAAAGATGGAGACGCTGTAAAAGGTAAAAGCTACTACAATAGTAATTGTGCCGCTTGTCACGGTGCCAATGGAACTACGCTTAATGGAACTCCACACGTAATTGAAGGAATGACCATTGGTGAATTTACAAGAAAAAAAGCGCATGAAGTTCAACACAAAGTTCATTACGGACAACTTGGTTCTCCAATGACAGGTGAATTTGACATCACAGTTTCAGAAATGAAAGATTTGTACAAAGCACTTGCTGACTTAAATAATTTTCCAAACGCAAATTAACTAAGTTATTGAATTAATTAAAAAAAGGCAACCAATTTAAATTGGTTGCCTTTTTTAGTTTATAAACACTTAAAACTTTTTACTGTTCAATAGTTTAAAAATCAGCGTTTACATCCCAGGCTTCTAAACTTTCTTTAACCGCTTTAATAAACATTCCGCCTAAAGCACCATTCACAACACGATGGTCATAAGAATGTGAGATAAACATTTTATGGCGTATTCCAATGAAGTCGCCATCCGGTGTTTCAATAACGGCAGGCACTTTACGAACAGCGCCCAAGGCTAAAATGGCCACTTGCGGCTGGTTGATGATTGGCGTGCCAAAAACACTTCCAAAACTGCCAACATTGGTTACTGTGTAAGTTCCTCCTTGAATATCATCGGGTTTTAATTGTCCTTTTCTTGCTCTGTCGGCCAAATCGTTTACGGCTTTGGTCATTCCCACCAAATTCAGTTGATCTGCATTTTTAATGACAGGCACAATTAAATTCCCGTCGGCCAAAGAAGCCGCCATGCCTAAATTAATCGCTTTTCTTTTAATAATTTTATCGCCATCAACAGAAATATTGATCATTGGGAATTTTTTTATGATATTGGCAACTGCCATCATAAAAATTGGCGTGTACGTAATTTTTTCGCCTTCACGCGCAAAAAACTGGTCTTTAACGCGATCTCTCCATTTTACAATATTTGTAACATCAACTTCAATAAAAGATTGAACGTGTGCAGATGTTTGAACGGAAGCCACCATATGATGCGCCACCATTTTACCCATACGGCTCATTTCAATAATTTCGTCTTCACCGCTTACTGAGATTGGCGTTGCAGCTTTAACAGTTTCTGTTGCTGTTGTTTTTGGCTGTTGCACTTCTGCAACAATTTCTTTACGAACCGGCGTGGACGCGCTTCTGCCGCTTTCAATATAGGCCAAAATATCGTTCTTTGTAACCCGGTCATCTTTTCCCGTACCAATAATTGCTTCCAATTCTTCCATGGAAACACCTTCTGTAGTGGCAATATTCCTCACTAAAGGAGAAAAGAATTTACCTGAATCTGAAACTTTACCAATGGTTGTGCCTTCAATCGTTTTATCAACTTCTTTCTCCATGGTTACAGCTTCATTTGTTATTTCATCAGGAGGTATTGCTGCAACTTTTTCTTCGGCATTTTCACTCAAGGTTTCAATAATGGCAATGGTTTCGCCAACTTTTACAACGGCATCTGCTTCAAATAAGAGTTCAACCAAAGTTCCTTCCACATCACTTGGCACTTCAGAATCTACTTTATCTGTGGCAATTTCAACAATTGCCTCATCCATTTCTATATGGTCACCAACATTTTTTAACCATGAGATAATGGTTGCTTCAGCAACGCTTTCCCCCATTTTGGGAAGTTTTATTTCGAATCTTGCCATTGTATTTTTTATTTTGATGAGCAAATTTACAAAAAAAATGAGCGTTTTTTGGTTACCTTAAATATTATATAAAATATTACCTGTTTTATTTATTGCAATTTTCGTAATAACCCTTCCTTAATGGTCTTCATTTTAAAGAATACTTCATTAATTATATTCGTTTTTGACGCAATCTAAAAAAAGACTAAATTTTAACAAATTTTTATGACTTAATCACAATGAACGCTTGACCATGTAACAAAAGTAGCGCAAAAATTGCCTTAAATTATCTATAAACAGTCTAAATAGGAATTAATCAACTGATTATCATAGTTTTAAAACTCTCTAAAAGATGACTTAAATCATAAACTAACGTTATAGTAGTCATTACTTTTAACAAAGTTTTAATAAAAACAAATAGCTATTATGAAAAAATGTTAAATCAAAGAATTTCTAATTGATTTTAACATCAGGTTTAACAAAAACAACAACAAATTTTATGAAACAATTTAAATTTAATTTAGTCTTAGCAGTGGCAGTTGCCATGTCTCTAGTGAATTGTACGTTCGAAGACAATCCTGATTATTCACCACTTAATTCAAGTACCGATGAATTATTGGTAAAAAAATTCAAAACTGCCCCAATTTTTGATGGCGATATTGACGAAGTATGGAGTTCAGCAAGACCAATGGTTGGTGATGCTTCTGTTTCTTCCGCAGGAAGCCGAATAATTCCCTTAAATGGATCCAGTAACGGTAACGCCGCATTGGAACCAAACGACTTATTTGCCCCTTTTATCGGAGAAAGTTATAAATACTCTTTACGTGGCGGTCATGATGGGGAATATCTTTACTTATTATTTGAATTTGATGATGCGGAAGACAGTATGGAAAGAGAATCATTTTATTTTGATCCAGCCACTAAAACCTGGAAACAAGAAAATAAATACGCAAATAATAAAAATGATAAATTTTATGAAGACAAATTTGCGATGATGTTCCCAATAAAAGTAAATGGCGTTTATCCTGAAGGATTTAAAGAAGGCACCTGTGCAGTAACTTGTCACGGAGGTTTAACCGACCCTGCACCGGGACAAAAAACCACCAGACATTATATGAAAAATGCAGGCGAGATGGCCGATTTATGGCATTGGAAACGCAACAGAAATGTGCTTTCTCAATCTGTGGATGATGGCTATGTTAGAGATGCAGATGGCAAAGACGGAAAAGCTTCCGCAAATGGAAGAAAACCGGATGCAGGAATTTCTATGTATGATGACAAACCCGTTTTTACAGATGCGGTAACTGGTAAAAAAGGACCTAAATGGGTGAAAAAAGGGCAAGCGGATTATTATTGGGTTACAAAAGCCGAACTTGCTTCTGGAGCCGCTCAAACTGTAACAGGTGTTGCTTATGACGGTACATTAACTTTATCAGACGGGTCAACAATTAATCCTAACTTAGAGATATCAAATTACGCACAAGGCGTTGGCAGAAAACGTTTTCCAAGTGTTTTAATTAATGAAGGCGGCGCAGGTGCCGATGGCAGATCTGATACGCAAGTAAGAGCCAAACACATTGGTAAAGGATGGCAAATTGAAATTAAACGTAAATTAAATACCGGAGATCCAACAGATGCTGTTTTTGTTGTTGGAGAAGAAATGGCCTTTGGTTTGTCAATATTTAACAATTCAGCCATTGCACATGGGATGAGTAATTTTAAAACAATGAAAATTGAAAAATAAATTATTAAATGATGCGGCTTCCTAGTTAAGACTGATTTATTTAATAAAAAGAAAAGAAATCGGAAAAGAATTAATTCTTTTCCGATTTCTTTTCTTTTTATTAAATAAATCAGTCTTAACTAGGAAGCCGCATCATTTAATAATTT
>JAWOHJ010000057.1:0-9053 GCA_046485225.1 Lutibacter sp.
TTATCCAATGTGCCAATGCGCCTCTTGGAGCTTCCATAAAACCAACGCCTTTTGCTTCATTTGGCCAGCTGGAAGGTTCCCAACTGTCCATATTTGCCATACGTTCGTCACCATTTTTAATGTTGTTCATTAAAGTGTCATAGAATTCCAAGGTCCAATTTGCAACCAATTGCGTTTCAATTCCGCGGGCTGCTGTTCTTCCCAACGTTGAGAACAACGCATCAACAGGAACATTTAAATGTGCCAATGCGGCATTTACTGCGGCTTGAATTTCTTTATTTCCACGGCCGTAACCTACCAATAAACGGGCAAGTGGGCCAACTTCCATTGGCAATCCTTTCCAACGCGGTGTTTTAATGAAACTGTATTTTTCTTCCACATTTAAATAATCGTAAGGAGGTTTTGGTCCGGAATATTTGATATTGGTTTCACCTTCCCAAGGATGTCTTCCTTTGTCTTTTCCTTCCGCATAATCATCGTACCATGAATTGTTTACAAACTCTTCAATTTCCTCACTGTTTCTATGGTCAACATCAAGAATTTTAGTTAAATCTCCATTTAGGATAATGCCTGAAGGGAATTTGAAGCCCGACATATCCGCATAACCATTGGTTGGAAAATCGCCATAAGACATATAATTTCCAAATCCTTTTCCGATAGCGCCCCAATCTTTATAGAACGATGCTATTGCCAGTAAATCCGGGATATAAACCTGATCGATAAAATCTTTTCCTTCTTTTAATAATTTTCCGACATGGGCCAAACGTTCTGCATTTAAACCTCCGGCGCCATCTGAATTTATGGCACAGGCCATGCCGCCGACCAAATAATTAGGATGTGGGTTTTTACCGCCAAAAATGGTATGCACTTTCACGATTTCTTTTTGCCATTCCAGGGCTTCCAAATAATGTGCAACTGCCAATAAATTTACTTCAGCAGGCAATTTCATTTGGGAATGTCCCCAATAGCCATTGGCGAAAATGCCTAACTGGCCGCTTTCCACAAATTTTTGTATTCTGTTTTGCACATCAGAAAAATAGCCCGGTGAACTTTTTGGCCAATTTGAAATGCTTTGTGCAATTTCAGAAGTTTTCTTTGGATCGGCTTTTAGGGCGTTTACAATATCTACCCAGTCCAAAGCGTGTAAATGGTAAAAGTGAACGGTATGGTCATGCATATATAAAGCACCTTCCATAATATTCCGAACCATTTCGGCATTTGGCGGCACTGCAATTCCTAGAGCATCTTCAACGGCTCTTACTGAAGTTAATGCGTGTACAGTTGTACAAACACCGCAAGTACGTTGCACAAAGGCCCAAACGTCTCTTGGATCGCGTCCTTTCACAATGCTTTCAATGCCACGAACCATGGTACTGGAACTGAATGCATCTACAATAACGCCGTCTTTAATTTCTGCTTCTATTCTTAAATGACCTTCAATTCTGGTAATTGGGTCAACTACTATTCTATTTGCCATTGGATTTTGTTTTTAGAATTCAATATTTTTTTCATTGGCTTTAGCTCTTTTGGTTCTTTCCAAAAGCTCCTTTCTCTTAGAGATATTTGCGGCAACTGCATGCAAAGCAACGCCACCTACAAGTACAGCACCTGCAACTTTTCCAACGGTATCTGCGTTACTTTCAACGGCAAATCCAGGAATTTTCGTGGTTCTTTCATAGAATGGCCCATTGTCCCAGAAATCCTCTTCACTGCATCCGATGCAACCGTGGCCTGATTGAATAGGGAAACTTATGCCATTGTTCCATTTTATGTTTCCGCAGGAGTTGTATGTCATAGGCCCTTTACATCCTACTTTATAGAGGCAAAAACCATTTTTGGAATTTTGGTCGTCAAATGTTTCGGCAAATAAACCGGCATCATAATAAGGACGTCGGTAACAGGTATCGTGAACCCGTTTTCCGTAAAATGCTTTTGGCCTTCCCAATCTGTCTAATTTAGGATATCTTCCAAAAGCAACCACATGCATAATAACGCCTGCCATCACTTCACCAATTGGCGGACAGCCGGGAACTCTTATAATCGGTTTGTTTTTTACGATTTTATGAATAGGTGTTGCGCCAGTTGGATTTGGTTTTGCGGCTTGTACGCATCCGTTTGATGCACAACTTCCCCAGGCAATAATTGCTTTTGCGCCTTCAGCAGCTTCCAAAAACGTTTCTTTTGCCGATTTCCCTGCGATACAACAATAATTTCCGTCGTCACCTAATGGAATGGAGCCTTCAACGCAAAGAATGTATTCGCCTTTGTATTTATCCATGACCGCCTTTTTTGCCGCTTCAGCCTGGTGTCCCGAAGCTGCCATTAAGGTTAAGGTATAATCCAAGGAGATTTTATCTAAAATAATATCGGCCACAATTGGGTGGTTCGATCTGATAAAAGATTCACTGCAACATGTGCATTCTTGGTAATGTTCCCAAATAATTGGTATTCTTGGTGTTTTTTCCAAAGATTCCGCTATTTGTCCAACCATAGTAGATTCCAGGCCCATAAAAGCAGCCATATAAGTAGAAAATTTTAGAAAATCTCTACGGCTGTAACCTTGTTTTATGATGCTTTCGTAATAAGTGTCTCGTTTTTCGATTTCGGTAGGCATAAGCAAAGTTATTAAGTAATGAAAAAGACTTTTTACTCGTGTGCTTCACGTTTGAAATAAGCACAAATCTAAAGTACAAATTATTTTGAATAAATTTAATATAACTACCTAATTTAGAATGTTTTAAAATAAGAAAAATTAATTCATAATACTTATTTAAACCAAATAAAAATAGCAAAGGAAAATTCAGATATTTCAATTTATTTGGAGATAATTTGTAAATTTGATTATAAACGCTTTTTAAAGTATGCACGAGTTATCTATAGCATTGGGAATTGTTAAAATTGCCGAAGATGAAACAGCGAAAGCTAAGGCAACCAGCGTTACAAAAATTGAGCTTGAAATAGGTGTTTTGTCAGGTATTGAGCTTGATTCTTTAAATTTTATTTGGGACTCGGCCATCAAGGATACGGTGCTTGAGTTTGCCGAAAAAGAAATTATTATTATAAAAGGAAAAGGAAAGTGCGTTGATTGCGATACGGAATTTGAAATGGAGAACATATATGATCCCTGCCCCTATTGCCAAAGTTATTTTAAAAAAATTTTGCAAGGAAAAGAATTGAAGGTAAAAGCATTGGAAGTCATTTAAAACTAAATTAATTATGTGTGGAACTTGTGGCTGCGGCACCGAAGATAACGGACCGGTTATTTCAAAACCCGGAGAAAAACATCATGCTCACGGAGAACATCATCATCATCATCACGACGGACATTCACATTCGCACGATGATCATCATCATCATGATGGACATTCTCATGCTCACGAGCCCAACCATCAACACAAAGTTTTGGAAATTGAGCGAGACATTCTTCAAAACAATCAGCTATTGGCAGCAAGGAACAAGGGTTATTTTGAAGCAAAAAACATATTTGCACTTAATCTGGTGAGTTCTCCAGGCTCCGGAAAAACAGCGCTTTTGGAACGTACTTTGGCCGATTTAAAAGATGAAATTTCATTTTATGTTATTGAAGGTGATCAGCAAACTTTAAACGATGCCAACAGAATTGCCGCACTTGATGTTCCCGTAGTTCAAATAAATACAGGTAAAGGCTGTCATTTAGAAAGCGATATGGTTTTTGATGCCGTAAGAAAGTTAAATATTAAGGACAATTCGGTTTTAATGATAGAAAATGTTGGCAATTTGGTTTGTCCGTCTATGTTCGATTTGGGCGAAAATAAACGTGTAGTGATCATAAGCACCACGGAAGGCGAAGACAAGCCCATAAAATATCCCGATATGTTTTATACTTCGGATGTTTGTATCATCAATAAAATAGATTTACTGCCATACCTTAATATAAATATTGAAAACATCAAAAAATACGCGCTGCAGGTAAATCCGAAATTGTTATTTTTTGAAGTTTCCGCAACTACGGGGAAAGGAATGGAAGCGTGGTATCAATGGCTGAAAGGCCCACTAACCCCTGCTTCGACTCCGCTCAGCACAAGCTCGAGAGGGGGAATCTAAACCGAAAAAAATCGTAATTCCTAAATCGTAAATCAAAAATCGACATGTGTTTATCAATTCCCGGAAAATTAATAGCAATTACTTCTCAGTTGGATGAAACTTTCAGAATGGGGAAAGTGTCTTTCGACGGAATTATAAAAGAAGTGAGCCTAACCCTGGTTCCAGAAGCCAATGTGGGCGATTATGTGCTGGTTCACGTGGGCGCTGCAATTTCTACCATCAATGAAGAAGAAGCAGCTAAAACTTTTGAAATCCTAAAACAACTTGGGGAACTTCAGGATTTAGCCCCCTAACCCCCGAAGGGGGAACTGATTTTTTAAAGAAAAAATGAGGGCTAAAATCATAAACTGAAAGATTAAAAATCCCCCCTTCGGGGGCTAGGGGGCATCTATTCGTAAGAATGTTTGTAAGGTTGTCCGCTAACTATTTTCAATAAATCGTCTTCAACAGATTCTCTTGGATATTCAACAAAACGACCAATTTCTTTATCGTTTTTATAAACAATAAAGGTAGGGACTCTTTCAATGTTGAAACCTTCCTGCAAATTATCGGGAGTTACTTTGCTTCTGTTTACGGTAATCATTTCTAAATGGTTATAATTGAAATCGGCTTCGTCCAAAATTTTATACAGTATTGGAGTTTGATCTTGGCTATCGCCGCACCAGGTTCCCATATATGCTTTTATGCTGATATCTTTTAAAAGTGGAGTAAGTTTTGCCATCACTACTTTGTCTGTTTCATAAGAAGCGTAATTTGGAGAGAACCACTCATTAAAAGGTGCTTCAAGAAAACTTTCTTTGTTGGCAATACCAATTAAATTTCCTGAAGGATCTTTAACGGCCGTTACTGTCTTTTTTTGAGCTGAACAACTCATCGTACTTAATATAAGGATGAAATAAAATACATTTTTCATGGTGTAAAAATTTAATGTGCCGTAAACCTACAAAATTAAATTAAAGAATGACGGGTCATAACTTCCGGTTTTTCAATGCCCATAAGTTCCAAAATTGTTGGCGCAATATCGCCTAAAACGCCATCATCAATATGTTTCAGTTCTTTATCAACCAATATTACGGGAACCGGATTGGTGGTATGGGAAGTGTTTGGAGATCCGTCGGGATTTATCATCGTTTCGCAATTTCCGTGGTCGGCAATAATGATGGTGGTATAATCGTTTTTTAATGCGGCAGCAACAACGTCTTCCACACATTTATCAACTGCTTCACACGCTTTTATCGCTGCTTCCATAACACCTGTATGTCCAACCATATCACCGTTGGCAAAGTTTAAACATACAAAATCGACTTCTTTTTTATCCAATTCGGGAATAATGGCATCACGAATGTCAAAAGCGCTCATTTCGGGTTTTAAATCGTAAGTGGCAACTTTTGGGGACGGACATAAAATTCGGGTTTCATTTTCAAAAGTTTTTTCTCTTCCGCCGGAAAAGAAGAAAGTAACGTGCGGATATTTTTCTGATTCTGCGATTCTGATCTGTTTTTTACCGGCTTTTTCTAACACTTCACCCAGCGTATTTTCCAGATTGTCTGTTTCGTAGATGATGTGTACATTTTTGAAAGTATCGTCGTAACTGGTTAAGGTTACATAATACAAAGGAATTGTTTGCATGCCAAATTCCGGATGTTCCTTTTGCGTCAGTACCTCTGTTAGTTCGCGCCCTCTATCAGTTCTGTAGTTGAAGAAAATCACCACGTCATCGGCCTTAATTTGAGTTTTAGGATGGCCATTTTCATCAGTCATAATGATGGGTTTGATAAACTCATCGGTTACATCATTGGCGTAACTTTCTTCCATACTTTTAATGGCATTGGTCGATTTTTCGCCTACCGAATTTACCACCGCATCATAAGCCAATTTTATGCGTTCCCAGCGTTTGTCTCTGTCCATCGCAAAATAACGTCCGGTAATTGTAGCCAATTCACCGGTGGTTTCTTTCATATAATTTTGAATGGTTTCAAGAAAACTTATACCAGATTTAGGGTCACAGTCTCTTCCGTCGGTAAATGCGTGTAAATACACATTTTTCAGGTTGTGCTCTGCAGCAACATCCAGCAATCCTTTTAAATGATCGATATGTGAATGGATTCCACCGTCGGAAACCAATCCCAACAAGTGAATATTTTTATTGTTTCTTTGAGCGTAAGAGATTGCATCAAGCAATTCTTTTTCTTTTCCCAGTGATTTATTTTTAACCGCCATATTTACCCGAACCAAATTCTGATAAACAATTCTGCCGGCGCCCAAATTCATATGTCCAACTTCACTGTTTCCCATTTGTCCTTCCGGCAAACCCACATGTTCTCCGTCGGTGCGCAAACTTGCATTTGCGTACTTGCCGTACAAGCTGTCTATATAAGAAGTTTTTGCGTTATAAATTGCGGAAACTTTAGGGTCTTGGGTAATTCCCCAGCCATCTAAAATCATTAAAATCACTTTCTTGTTCATAAAAATAAGTCTTATTTTGAAAAACACAAAGATACGAAGTATTCATTTGAAGCGCTTTTGATTGCGTCATAATTTCTTGTGAAATTTACTAAAACGATTGAGTGAAAAAGTCTGAAGACCGAAGTCAGAAGTCAGAAGATAAAAGTTCAAAGTTTATTTTTTGTACTTTTCAATGGCTGCCTTTATTTTTTCAATCCTGTTTTCTGGATCGGGATGTGTGCTCATTCTTTCTGAGGCCCGATTTGGGCCTGCAGCATCTTTTAAAATTTGCATCACGCCAATCAATTCAACCGGATTGTAACCGGCATCAATCATAAATTTTACGCCCAATTCATCACTTTCCAACTCATCATCCCTGCCATAACTTAAATTAATCACATTGGCAATGGCGGCTGCGCCCTGAGCTGTGTTTGGGTCAATACCAACGGCAACACCGCTTAAAATTCCCTGAGTCAATCCTTGTTTTGCCAAACGTTCTGCGGAATGGCGTCCAACCACATGACCAATTTCATGACCCAAAACACCGGCCAATTGGTCTTCATTTTTCAATTTTGAGAACAAAGCATAGGTGATAAAAACCTGTCCGCCCGGAAGCGCAAATGCATTGATGGTTTGTGAATCGGCCAACAAATGAAAATCATAGGCATAAACAGTTTCTTTCGCAACGCTGCTGTGCACCAGTTTTTGGCCAACCCGATCTACCAAATCTTGAGATTTTTGATCGGGATGCAAGCCGCCATGTTGTTTTGCCATTTCCGGCGCACTTTGCAATCCGATGGCTATTTCATCATCAGTACTTAAAGAAATATGTTGTTTTTTGCCCGTAAATTCGTTCACTTCACTTCTTGAATAATATTGAAACAACGTAAACAACACAATACCAACGCCAATCAGCAATTTTACTTTTGAATTTCCTTTTAACATATTTTTTTATATTTTGGCTAAATGTAAGCAACTCAAGTAATTTTTTATAAATCAAACGACAGAATTTTTAAAAATTGTAAATTCACAGCTTAAAAATCAATAAATGAAACGAGCATTACAAATTTTGACATATAAAGGAATGATTAATGGCGAACAGCATCTGTTAACGCTAAAAAATAAAATTTAAACAGATGAAAGACACGATAAAATTCAATAAAGTTACCGAACGGTTGCCAATACACCTGCACCAGTTTATTGTGAAGCAGCCTTACGAGGAATATACAGCCCAAAACCAGGCGGTTTGGCGTTATGTGATGCGCATGAACATTGATTTTTTGAGTAAAGTGGCGCACGAATCGTATTTGGAAGGTCTGAAAAAAACGGGTATTTCTGAGGATGAAATTCCGAAAATGGAAGGCATGAACCGCATTTTAAAAGACATTGGCTGGGCAGCGGTTTCTGTGGACGGATTTATTCCGCCCAATGCTTTTATGGAATTTCAGGCTTATAATGTGCTGGTAATTGCTTCTGATATCAGAACGATTGACCATCTTGAATATACTCCTGCGCCCGATATTATCCACGAAGCTGCAGGTCACGCGCCAATTATTGCAAATCCGGAATATGCCGAATACTTGCGCAGATTTGGCGAAATTGGCTGCAAAGCTATTTCTTCCTCGGTAGATTACGAAATGTATGAAGCCATACGATTGCTTTCCATTTTAAAGGAAGATCCAAATTCTTCCGAAGAAATAATTGAAAACGCGCAACAAAAAGTAGAGGAATTGCAAAATACCATGGGCGAACTTTCAGAAATGGCCCAAATACGAAATTTGCATTGGTGGACAGTTGAATACGGTTTAATCGGAACCTTGGAAAATCCGAAAATATATGGCGCCGGATTGCTTTCTTCCATAGGTGAAAGCAAAAAATGTTTGACCAATGATGTTAAAAAATTACCTTATTCCATTAAAGCCGCGACGCAAAATTTCGACATCACCAAACCGCAACCACAACTTTTTGTGACGCCCGATTTTGCGCACTTAAGTTTTGTTTTGGAAGAATTTGCCAACAAAATGGCTTTGAGAACCGGCGGATTGGCTGGTATTCAGAAACTTATAAAATCTAAAAATATTGGCACTGTAGAATTGAGCACAGGCCTGCAAATATCGGGTGTGTTTTCCAATGTGATTGTTGATGACAACCACAAACCGGTTTATATTCAAACATCCGGGCCAACTGCTTTGGCGAGCAGAGACAAAGAATTAATCGGACATGGAATCGATTATCATTTGGAAGGCTTCGGAAGTCCGTTAGGAAAATTAAAAGGCATCAATTTGGCCATTGAAGATATGTTTCCAAAGGACTTGGAGGTTTATGGAATTTATGAAGGCAAAAAAACAGTCTTGCTTTTTGAAGGAAATGTTAAGGTGGAAGGCGAAGTTATTACCGGAAAACGCGATTTAAAAGGGAAGATTTTACTCATTTCTTTTAAAAATTGTACCGTAACGCATAACGATACAGTGTTGTTTAAACCCGAATGGGAAATTTATGATATGGCGGTGGGAAAAGAAATAATT
>JAWOHJ010000066.1:0-4359 GCA_046485225.1 Lutibacter sp.
GGTTCCAGAATTCATATCACAAATATTGTGGTTCCTAAAGAAATTTTACAATTGGAAGAGCAGTTGGAAAAAATTAGGGAAGACAAGACCGCAGCCGTAAACGGACAAAAATATGAAGAGGCCGCACGTTTGCGCGATGACGAAAAACGTGTTGAAAGCATGTTGCAGACCGAACAAAAGAAATGGGATGAAACTTCAAAATTAAATCGGGAAATTGTTACTGAAGACAATGTGGCAGAAGTGGTTTCTATGATGACAGGCATTCCTGTAAACAGGGTTGCTGAAGCTGAAAGCAAACGATTAAATGATTTGCCAAATCTTATAAAAGGGAAAGTTATTGGGCAGGACGAAGCCGTAAGTAAAGTGGTGAAGGCCATTCAACGTAACCGAGTTGGACTTAAAGATCCAAACAAACCGATTGGTTCATTTATATTTTTAGGTCAAACCGGAGTGGGTAAAACGCAACTTGCCAAAGTGTTGGCGATGGAATTATTTGACAGTGAAGAAGCCTTGGTAAGAATTGATATGAGCGAGTATATGGAAAAATTTGCCGTCTCTCGTTTAATCGGTGCACCTCCCGGCTATGTGGGTTATGAAGAAGGCGGACAATTGACCGAAAAAATCAGACGAAAACCTTATGCTGTGGTGCTTTTTGATGAAATTGAAAAAGCGCATCCGGATGTTTTCAATATGTTGTTGCAAATATTGGATGAAGGTCATATTACCGACAGTTTGGGAAGAAGAATTGATTTTAGAAATACCATTCTCATCATGACTTCAAATATTGGTTCGCGCCAATTGAAAGATTTTGGAGCAGGTGTAGGATTTGGAACTGCCTCCAAAACGTCGCAGGCTGATGCAAATGCGAAAGGGGTGATAGAAAATGCCTTGAAAAAATCATTTGCGCCCGAATTTTTGAACAGAATTGATGATGTGGTTATTTTCAATCCATTGGAAATAGAAGATATACACTTAATTATTGATATTGAATTAAGCAAATTATCAAAACGTATTGACGATTTAGGGTATAAACTGGTATTGACCAAAGAGGCAAAAGATTATATCGCCGATAAAGGTTTTGACAAGCAATATGGTGCCAGACCATTAAAACGTGCCATTCAAAAATACGTTGAAGATGCTTTGGCTGAAGAAATTGTGACTTCAAAACTAAAAGAAGGTGATTCAATTTTTATGGAATTGGATAAAGACAAAAATGAGCTTACCATAAAAATTACCAAAGGAAAAGATAAAGTTGAGTAACAATCAGCTTTCTTGTAATCAAAAAATAGCCGCAACATTGCGGCTATTTTTTTTAATATTTTACTGAAATTATATTGCGTTTACTCAGCGCCAAACAATCCTTTTAAAAATCCAAGTCCGTATCCCGTAAACTGTATCAGGGTTGACGCAATACTTAAAGCGGCAACAGATGTGTTTTTATTTTTGATGGCAGCATCTAAAAATAGTGCCGCAAAATAAATTGCAAATAACCCGGCAGGCAAAATAAATCCGAAAAACAGGCCTACGAGCGATGCCACAAAAAACAATATAAACAGCGTTGGAAACCAATAGGTAATTTTAGCGGTATCAGGATATTTACGGTTTAATAGCGGCCGTGCTTTTCCAAAAAGAAAAGTTTGCCTAAAAAACTGTTCCAATGTCGTTCTTCTTTTGTGATACACAAAAGCATCTTCAATAAATTGTGTGTGAAAATTTTTCTCCCACAACCTAAAAGTTAAATCAATATCTTCACCTGTTTTCATGGCACTAAAACCCCCGGTAATCCTGTAAGCCAATCTGGAAATTCCAAAATTAAAACTACGCGGTTGAAATCTGCCAATAGAATTTTTACTTCCTCTGATTCCTCCTGTGGTCAAAAAAGAAGTCATACTGTAATTTATTGCTTTTTGCACGGTTGTAAAAGAGTCGTGAGCCGCATCAGCACCGCCAAATGAATCTGTATAATTTTCATCTAAAGCATAATCAACCGCCGCCAAATAATGGGAAGGAATAATACAATCCGAATCAAAAATGATAAAATACTTTCCGGTAGCCAATTCCATTCCAAAATTTCTGCTGGCCCCTGCCCCTGTATTTTCTTTAAAATGATATTTTACGTCAAGAAGTCCTTCATATTTTGAAACAACTTCATCACATTTTAAGGAAGATCCATCTTCAATAACAAGCACTTCAAAACCCTTGGTGAAAGTTTGTTTGGTCAGGCTTTCCAGCAAGTCATCAATTTCTTGAGGTCTGTTATAAACTGGAATTATAATAGAATAAGTAAGGTTCAAAAGTTCATATTTACGGCTAATGTATCTCTTTTTAAACGAAAAAAGCACAAATTAAATTATTTGTGCTTTTTAAAAATTTATTTGCTGTTTATTCTTCTTCTTTATCCATAAAAAGCGACATCACTTCCTGACTGATTCCCATATTTGAGAATCCACCGTCGTGAAATAAATTTTGAAGCGTCACTTTTTTGGTCAAATCTGAAAACAATGAAATGGTGTAATCCGCACATTCTAAAGCGGTTGCATTTCCTAATGGCGACATTTTTTCGGCATAATTTAAAAATCCGTCAATTCCTTTAACGCCTTTACCTGCAGTGGTTAAAGTTGGTGATTGGGAAATTGTATTTACACGCACTTTATGGTCTCTTCCGAAGAAATAACCAAAACTGCGGGCAATTGATTCCAAATACGCTTTATTGTCGGCCATGTCATTGTAATCCGGGAAAACGCGTTGCGCTGCCATATAGGTTAAAGCAACAATACTTCCCCACTCATTCATGGCGTTAGATTTATACAATACGCCCATTACTTTGTGAAAAGAAACTGCGGAAACATCCCATCCAATTTTAGTGTATTCATAATTTTGGGTGGTGTAATGATTTCCTTTGCGCACATTTACCGACATTCCAATGGAATGTAAAACGAAATCAATTTTTCCGCCTAAAATTTCCATCGACTTGTCCACCAAATTTTGAATATCTTCCACTGAAGTTGCATCGGCAGGAATTACCTGTGAACCTGTTTTTGCAGCAAGTTCATCAATGGTTCCAAATCGCAAAGCTACTTGTGCGTTTGTCAAAACAAATATAGCACCTTCTTCGTGTGCTCTTTCGGCAACTTTCCAGGCGATAGAATTCTCATCTAGGGCTCCAAAAATAATTCCTTTTTTTCCTTTTAGTAAATTGTACATATTTAGGTTATTTTATTTTTTTCTTAATTTTAATGTGCAAATATAGCAATTTCTTAATTCAACAACTGTTTTGCGTGTTCAATTGCAGTTGAAGAGATGTCTTTTCCTCCCAACATTTCGGCAATCTCATCAATTCGCTCGTTTTTGGTCAGCTCTTTTAACTTTGTGACAATGTTATTTTCGATATCTTCTTTGTAAACTTTATAGTGCTGTTTTCCTTTTGCGGCAATTTGCGGTAAGTGCGTAATGGTAATCACTTGCATATTAACGCTCATTTGTTGCATAATTTCAGCCATTTTTTGGGAAACATCACCAGAAACACCGGTGTCAATCTCATCAAAAATAATGGTTGGCAATTTTAAATATTCAGATAAAATGGCTTTTACAGACAACATAATTCGGGACAATTCACCTCCCGAAGCGGTTTTTTTCAATTCCCCAAAATTGGCGCCTTTATTTGCTGATATAAAAAGTTGCAATTCGTCCTTTCCATTTTGAAAATACTGTTTTGTATGGGTAATCATAAAATTAAAACGGGTATTTTCCATGCCTAAATTTCCAAGGCTGTCTTCCAATTTTTTCACCAATACCGGAATTGCCTTTTCTCGTTCCTGAGATATTGCTTTCGCCAGCTTGTCAATTTTTTCGGCAACACTTTGGATTTCGGTTTCCTTTTCCAAAATAGCTGCGGATGAATTTTCAACAGCATCAACTTTAACGGAAAGCTCTTCTTGTTTTTGCAGCAATTCGGCAATAGTGGTAACTGCATGCTTTTTTTGCAAGTTGTAAATCAATTGCAACCGGTCGTTTAGTTTTTGCAATTCCAACGGATCAAAATCTACATGTTCATTAAAATCTTCAATCTCACCGGCAATATCATCAAATTCAATTTTCACACTTAATATACGCTGATAAAGTGCTTCGTATTCATTTGAAAATGAAGAAATTCTATGAATGCTTGCCGAAAAAGCATTTAAAAGTGTTTGCAGCCCAATGTCTTCGCTAAGCGCAAGTGCCTGTGCTTCTGACAAATTCAGTTTTATTTCTTCGATATTGTTTAATTTGTCAAGCGATTGTTCAATCAATTCCTGCTCATCAAGCTTCAATTTTGCTTTGTTCAGCTCTTCAAACAAATGCAGGTTGTACTCATAATTT
>JAWOHJ010000130.1:0-8923 GCA_046485225.1 Lutibacter sp.
GAGTATGCAAGAAATGTTTTAGGATTAACAGGCGCCAATTCAACAGAAATGAACAGCAATACTTTGTATGCCGTTATTGATTTAATGGAAGAACAAAAAAATATCAGCAATTATGGTGGTACTATGCGTTTGGGCGCCTGGGACTGGATCCTAAAAGATGGCAGTAAGGTAAGAAATATTTACCATAAAGAACATATCAGCGAACGACACAGACATCGTTATGAATTTAACAATGATTTTTTAGATCAAGTTGAAAAAGCTGGTATGATTGCCACAGGTAAAAATCCTAAAACCAATTTGGTTGAAGTTGTTGAAATTCCCGAACATCCTTGGTTTGTTGGCGTTCAATACCATCCTGAATATAAAAGTACCGTGTTAAATCCGCATCCTTTATTTGTAGATTTTGTAAAAGCAGCGTTAAATCATGCTTTAAGCCGACCAACTAATCATTAATAAGAAACCAAATTTAATTTACATTTAGTACATTTGTCGGGCTTTTTAAATTCTGAAAAAAGCAATGGACAAATTGACATTTAATTATACCCATGGAAGAAAAGAAATTTGATATTAATTCACTGATAGGTTTTGTTTTATTAGGCGCAATCGTCTTATGGTGGATGTACAGCAATCAGCCAACTCCCGAAGAAATAAAGGAAGCTGAGAAAAACAAAATTGAAAACGTAGAACAAACAACAGTTACTTCAACCCTAACGGATTCCACAAAAAAATCTGAAATAATTACCCAAGCAACCGATTCACTTTCTTTGGTTAAAGCACAAGGTCAGTTGGGTGTTTTCGCATATTCAGCAACACTTTCTTCAGCAATAGAAGATGGAGAAACAGTTTTGGAAAATGATTTGCTAAAATTGGTGATTTCAAATAAAGGAGGACAAATTAAGGAAGCATTGTTAAAAAATTATGTGACCTATGATTCTTTGCCGTTGTATATGATAAAAGACAACAACGCCTCTTTTAACATCAACTTTGGAACTTCCGACAACAGAACATTGAACACTAAAGACTTGTTTTTTGAGCCAACACTTACCAAATCTGGAGGGAATCAAGTGCTTTCAATGAAATTAAAAGTTTCTGAAGGTAACTTTTTGGAATATCGATATGTGATGAAACCAACTGAATATATGGTTGATTTCACGGTGCGTTCCCAAGGATTAAGCGCATCATTGGACACAAACAAACCAGTTACCTTGGATTATAGTTTAGAAGCTTTCAGAAAAGAGAAAAGCATTAGCTATGAAAACCAACAAACTGAAATGTATTATGAGAAAGAAGATGAGAAAATAGATTATTTATCCATCGGTGACGAAGATGATGCGGAAGAAAAAGATGTAAATTGGGTTGCTTACAAACAACATTTCTTCTCTTCAATTTTAATTTCTGAACAGGCTTTTTCATCTGCCAAATTAGAATCAAAAACACTTTCTTTAGATCTAGATGTTGATACCACATTCACAAAAGCCTTTTATTTAAAAGCGCCATTGGCTTTGCAGGCAGGTGAGTTAAATTATAGCATGAATTGGTACATTGGACCAAACGATTATCAAATTCTAAAAAAATACGACTACAATATTAAAGAAATTGTAAACTTGGGTTGGGGAATTTTCGGCTATTTAAACCGATGGATTTTTATTCCTGTTTTTAACTTTTTGCAATTATTTATTGGAAATTATGGTTTAATTATTATTCTGTTAACCATTGTAGTGAGAATAATTATGTCACCGTTGGTTTACAAATCTTACGTTTCCAGTGCAAAAATGAAGGTTCTGAAACCTGAAATGGAAGACATCAACAAACGTTTGCCTGGAAAAGAAAATGCCATGAAACGTCAACAAGAAACGATGGCGCTGCAAAGCAAAGCTGGTGTAAGTCCGCTTGCAGGCTGTATTCCTGCATTATTACAGATGCCTATTTTCTTTGCTTTGTTCAAATTTTTCCCGGCGAATATAGATTTACGCCAAAAAGGATTTTTATGGGCAGAAGATTTATCGGCATACGACTCCATATATGAATTGCCTTTTAGAATTCCGATGTACGGTTCTCACATAAGTTTGTTTCCTATTTTAGCATCACTTGCCATTTTCTTTTATATGAAAATGAGCCAAGATCAGCAAATGGGTATGCAACAACCACCGCAGGAAGGAATGCCTGATATGCAAAAAATGATGAAAATGATGATGTATCTTTCACCGGTAATGATGTTGGTTTTCTTTAATATGTACGCGAGCAGTTTGAGTTTGTACTATTTTGTTTCCAACTTGTTAACCATTGTTATCATGCTGGTTATCAAACATTATATTATTGATGAGGACAAAATTCATGCAAAAATTCAGGAAAACAAACTGAAACCTAAGAAAGAAGGTAAATTTCGCCAACGTTTAAATCAGGCAATGTCTCAAGCACAAGAGCAACAAGCACAGCAAAAGAAAAAGAAATAATAAATAAATTTTGTAAATAAAAGTCCCAAAGAAAATTTGTTTATTTGGGACTTTTACTTATCATTGAAAAAAATTAATAAAAAATAACCCCAACCCCCAATGTCTTTATTAAACAGCAACTTTATAATCTTAAAGGATTTTAATCTTTTAATTGAATGCCATTCGGGCAATTTAGATTTGAAATCCTATATTGATTTTGTAAAAAGAACAACTTTTGATCCTTTATTTTCCAAAAACATGAATTATTTTATAGATTTATGCAATGTAGTTGTAACGGCTTCGTTAGATGATATTAAATTATATAATAATTTCACAAATGACAACTTCCAATGTGACAGAAAAAGAAGGGTAGCCTTGTTAACCAATTCTCCAAACCAAATGGTTTTCGCAACTTTATTTAAAAATAGCAATACGCAAAAGTTAAAAGAAATTGAAATTTTTTCAACGAAAGAAAGCGCATTAAATTGGATTAACAGTAGCCTTAATAACGATGAGATTCTTAATATTTTTAGCAGTATCAAGGAATATTCAGAAAAATAAAAGCAACCATTAGAAAATTCAATAAATGTCAGGCCTTGTAAGTAATTATAAAATATTAAAGGAACAAAACCTGATTGTTGAATATCATTCGGGTACTTTAGATGCCGCTTCATTTATTGCTTTCAAAAAAAGCATCACTTTAGATGCGTTGTTTTTGCCGAGCCTGCATTATTTTGTACATTTAAAAAATGTTACTTTCAGCACAAATTTGGAGGATATTGATACATATACTAATTTTTTGGAAGCCAATTCGAAGGTTTTTGGAAAAAGACGTGTTGCGCTTATTACAAATACGCCAAATCAGGTAGTTTCGACCACAATCTTTAAAATGATGCAGCAAAACAAATCTCAGTCGGTTGAAATATTTTCAACAAATGAAAGTGCTTTGGAATGGCTTAACAGCAATTTCGATAAAAACGAGATTCTTGCAGTTTTGGCTGAATTAATGCAAACCTAAAAATTATCTTTTATTTAAAAAATTTAAGACGTTTTTCTCAATTCTGTCCAAGATATTGCTCACATCCGATTTTACAAATTTTTCACCGGTAATTTTTTCATACAATTCAATATATCGGTCTGAAATTTCATTTATTTTTTCTTCGGTCATTTCCGGAATTTGTTGGCCTTTTAATCCTTGAAAACCATTGGCAATTAACCACTGGCGTACAAATTCTTTAGACAATTGTTTTTGGTCTTCGCCTTTAATTTGTCTTTCTTCATAACCATCAGCATAAAAATAGCGGGAAGAATCGGGTGTGTGAATTTCATCAATCAACACAATTTCACCATCTTTGGTTTTACCGAATTCATATTTGGTATCTACCAATATTAAACCGCGCTGCGCTGCAATTTCGGTTCCTCGCTGAAATAAAGCTCTGGTATATTTTTCTAATATTTCATAATCTTCTTTTGAAACAATTCCTTGTGAAATTATGGCTTCTCTTGAAATATCTTCATCATGATGTCCTCCATCAGCTTTTGTTGAAGGCGTGATCATTGGTTCCGGAAACTTGTCATTTTCCTTCATACCATCAGGCATTGCAACACCACATAAAATACGTTTCCCCAATTTATATTCACGTGCCGCATGACCCGATAAATAACCGCGAATTACCATTTCAACCTTAAAAGGATCGCACAAATGTCCCACAGCCACATTTGGATCTGGAATGGCAACAATCCAATTTGGCACAATATCTTTGGTGGCTTCCATCATTTTAGCTGCAATTTGATTCAAAATTTGCCCTTTAAACGGAATTTGTTTTGGCATCACCACATCAAAAGCAGAAAGCCTGTCGGAGGCAACCATCACCAGAATTTCATCATTGATATTGTAAACTTCCCTTACTTTTCCTCTGTAAAACGATTTCTGCTTTGGGAAGTTAAATTCGGTGTTGTTAATTGTGTTGCTCATTGCTATGTGTATTTGATTAATTGTGTAATGGTGTATTTTTTTATAATCAATTATTTATTCCTCTCTCGTATCAAGATTTTTATACGCCAGAATAATATCTTTCACCAATCGGTGCCTAATAATATCTTTATCATCAAAATGAACAAAAGAAATGCCTTCAATATCTTTAAGCGTATTCATGGCTTCTTTTAAACCCGATATTTGCCTTTTCGGCAAATCCACTTGTCCGGGGTCGCCGTTGATAATAAACTTTGCATTTTTGCCCATCCGCGTTAAAAACATTTTCATTTGGTTGTGGGTAGTGTTTTGCGCTTCATCCAAAATCACAAAAGCATTGTCCAGCGTCCGTCCGCGCATAAATGCCAATGGCGCAATTTGGATTACTTCTTTTTCCAAATAAGAATCCAGTCTTTCATAAGGAATCATATCCCGCAAAGCATCATATAAAGGTTGCATGTACGGATCTAATTTTTCCTTTAAATCGCCTGGTAAAAATCCTAAATTTTCACCCGATTCCACTGCAGGCCTCGTTAAAATAATTCTTCTTACTTCTTTTTCCTTCAAGGCTTTAACAGCCAAAGCTACCGCCGTGTATGTTTTTCCGGTTCCGGCTGGGCCAACAGCAAAAAGCATATCATTTTTGCCCATTTTTTCAACCATAATGCGTTGGTTTGGCGTTTGGGCTTTAATAAGCCGTCCGCTCACGCCATGAACTAAAACGCCATCCGCTTCAATTGAACTTTTATGCTCACTGCCATTTGTAGTCAAAAGCCGCTCAATAGTATTTTCGTCAAGTTTATTGTATCTGCCGAAATAAGAAATAATCATTTCTAAACGTTTCTCAAATTCATCTAAAATTTCCGGTTCGCCATAAACTTTAAGTTCTGTGCCCCTGGCAACAATCTTTAGTTTTGGAAAATATTTTTGTAAAAGTTCTATATTGGTGTTTTTATTGCCAAATAAGTCGTTTGGATGAATGTCGGTTAGTACAATAATACGTTCGTTCAAATGATTAATGTGTTAAGTCTTATTAAAAAAATAGTCTTTCAATCAACAAATAATTGATTAGATTTGCATGGTAAATGTAGTAAATATCAAATAACAATAATTAGATTCCTACAAATAAGTTTTAAACATTTTATTAAAAATTTGCTTTAAATTTCATCAAAAATTTCGTCTGAAAAATATATGTCAATAATTACTTTAACCACCGATTTTGGAATCAAAGACCACTTTGTTGGAGCGGTAAAAGGCACTATTTACAGCGAATTGCCAGATGCTAAAATTGTAGATATTTCCCATCAAATTTCACCTTTTAACATTACTGAAACTGCGTATGTTTTAAGAAATGCCTACAAAAAATTTCCCGATGGAAGCATTCATATTGTTGGGGTTGATGCTGAATTGAACGCTGAAAATAAACATATCGCTATAGCACTTGACAACCATTATTTTATTTGTCCGGACAACGGCGTTATTTCCCTTTTGGCTTCAGAAATTACACCCGAGAAAATTGTTGAAATAAATATTCATGAATATATTGAAAGTAGTTTTCCGGTTTTGGATGTTTTTGTAAAAGTAGCCTGTCATATTGCCCGCGGCGGAAAATTGGAAATCATAGGGAAAATTATTCCTGAATTTAAAAAAATTAGTGAACTTCAGCCAACAGTATCAGGAGATAACACTACCATTTCGGGAAATATTATTTATGTGGACAATTACGGCAATTCCATAAGTAACATCAGTGAAAAATTATTTAACCAAGTTGGAAAAGGTCGTCAATATGAAGTGATTGCCAATAGATATACCTTCCCAAAAATTTATAAAAAATACAGCGATATTGTAGATTTCTCTCTACCCAAAGAACAACGCCAAAAAGACGGAACCAGATTGGCTTTGTTTAATTCGGCCAACTTTTTAGAAATCGCTATGTACAGAAGTAACATTACCACTGTGGGAGGCGCTGTTTCACTTTTAGGATTAAATTACAGGGCTTCAATAACCATTAAATTTAGCTAAAAATATATGTTTATACGAATTGTAAAAATGAATTTTAAAGAATCAAACATTGCGTTGTTCCTTGAAAATTTTAATGAAAATAAAGAAAAAATCAGACATTCCAAAGGTTGTAATTTATTGGAATTGTACAGAGACAAAAACGATTCCAACACATTTTTTACCTATAGTTTCTGGGAATCTGAAGCTGATTTGGAAGCATACAGAAATTCAGAACTTTTTAAAGTAGTTTGGGGAAAAGCTAAAGCATTGTTCAACAACAAAGCAGAAGCTTGGAGCGTTGATAAAGTTAGCCCCCTAACCCCCGAAGGGGGGATTAAAATTGACAATCAATAATTTTTAAATGATCACAACAAATTCACAATTACACAATTAAACCTTTAAACGAATAAACATTTTTAATGAAATCCATTTTAATCAAAGAATTAAATTCCTTTTTCTCCTCGCCTATCGGTTATTTGGTTATCGCGGTATATTTGGTGATTAACGGATTATTTTTGTGGGTTTTTAAAGGGGAATTTAACATTTTACACGCTGGTTTCGCCGACTTAAACAGTTACTTTTTTTTGGCACCCTGGATTTTTATTTTTTTAATTCCGGCCATTACGATGCGAAGTTTTTCTGAAGAAATAAACACGGGAACCATAGAAATTATAAAAACAAAACCCATAACCAATTGGGAAATTATTTTAGGAAAATATTTTGGAGCGTTGATATTGGTTATTTTGGCCATAATTCCCACATTAATTTACGTTTACAGTATTTTTCAATTGGGAAATCCGGTTGGGAATATTGAATTTGGAACCACTTTTGGATCATTTATCGGATTGCTATTTTTGGCAAGCGCCTATACTGCCATTGGCATTTTTTCATCTACAATTTCAAAAAATCAAATTGTTTCGTTTATAATTGCGGTGTTTATTTCTTTCTTTTTATTTTACGGATTTGAAGCCATTTCAACGTTAAATTTAGTTGGAAATTATGATTATTTCCTTAAAAGTTTTGGGATGAGCGAGCATTTTAACAGCATTAGCAAAGGCGTTATTGACTCACGCGATTTGATTTACTTTTTGTCCGTCACCGGTATCTTTTTAGTATTCACCCATTTTAGAATTCAAGATGAAAAATAAGTATTCTAAAATAATCGTGTTGCTGATAGGCGTATTTTTGCTGAACATTATTGGTTCAAAAATTTACAAACGCTTCGATTTAACAAAAGACAATCGTTATACTTTATCAACAGCAACCAAAAAAATTGTTGAGAATATTAAAGATATTACTGTTGTTACCGTGTATTTAAAAGGCGATTTTCCTGCCGAATTTAAACGACTTCAAACAGAAACCAAATTACATTTGGAAGAGCTGAAAGCGCTCAATAAAAATATTCAGTTCAGGTTTGTTGATCCGGCTGAAATTGCCGAAAATTTGATCGAAAGCGGACTAGAACCAAGCAGGTTACAAATTCAGGAAAACGGCAAATTATCAGAAATTGTGATTTTTCCTTGGGCAGTTGTCTCCCATAAAAACAAAACTGAAAATGTGTCGCTTTTAAATGACGTGTTTTCAAATTCACAAAACCAACAATTAGAAAGTTCTATCCAAAATTTGGAATTTGCCTTTGCCAATGCCATTCATAAAATCACTTCAGAAAAATCGAAGAAAATTGCTGTTTTAAGAGGAAATGGTGAACTCAGCGATATTTACATGGCCGATTTTTTAAGAAAATTGGGTGAATATTACTTTTTAGCACCTTTTACATTAGACAGTGTGGCGGTGCAGCCGCAAAAAACATTGGAGCAAATTTCAACATTTGATTTGGCTATTATTGCCAAACCAACCGAAAAATTTACCGAAGCTGAAAAATTTACGTTGGATCAATTTGTAATGAATGGCGGAAAAACGTTGTGGTTAATAGACAATGTTCAAGCAGAATTGGACAGTTTGATGCAAACCGGAGAAGCCTTGGCTTATCCGAGAGATTTAGGGTTGACCGATTTGTTTTTTAATTACGGCATCAGAATCAATCCCGATTTGGTGGCGGATTTGTTCAGTTCAGAAATTCCTTTGGCAACAGGTAATATTGGAAATCAAACCCAATTCAACCAATTTTTATGGGAATATTTCCCGTTGGTGAATTCCATAAATAACCATCCAATAAACAACAATATTGAAGCAGTAAACCTAAAATTTGCCAACAGCATTGATACCCTAAAAAACAATATTCAAAAAACGGTTTTGCTGCAAAGTTCACCGCTTTCAAAATCTGTTGGAACGCCTACCATCATTTCCTTAAGAACAATTACACAAAAACCAATTGAGGCTGAATATAATAAAGGAGGCAAACCATTATCAGTTTTGTTGGAAGGAAAATTTAAATCGGCTTATTTTGATAGAATAAAACCTTTTGCAATTGCAAATCCGAAAGAAAATGGCATTGACAACAAAATGGTCGTAATTGCTGACGGTGATATTATTTCCAATGAACTTTCTAAGGCACAAC
>JAWOHJ010000185.1:0-5326 GCA_046485225.1 Lutibacter sp.
AATTTATATACGCCAATGCCGATGCATCCCAAGAATGGTTGATGCTCATTATTTTTTTTCTTATTTTCTTGTATTTTCCGCTATTTTCAAACAACATTGTGCCTCTTTCAATCGCTTCGGTGATTTCTGAAACCGTAACTTCGTTATGACAAATTCCAAATCCGCTCTTTTCTGAAATATCAACAACGGTATCTTTTAGGCCACCAATGCTTCTTACAATAGGAATTGCGCCATAACGCAACCCGTACATTTGGTTCAATCCGCAAGGTTCTACCCTTGAAGGCATCAAAATAAAATCGGCTCCCGCATAAACAATATGCGCTAATTTTTCATCATAACCGATAAAAGCATTGTAAGAACCCTCAAAATATTTTTTTAATTCAATCAATTCCGCTTCAACAGCATCATTTCCCGAACCCAGTAAAAATATGGAGATATTACCTTTTTGAAGGGCTTTTTCAAAAGTTTCAGGAAATAAATCGGCGCCCTTTTCCCCTACCAATCGTCCAATAAATGCAAAAAGCGGTTTCTCAAAATCCAAATTATACTGACTGCAAAGCCATTGTTTATTGATTTCCCTTCCAACTTCTACAGTATTTATATCGTAATTTTCAACCAAATAGGAATCGGTTGCCGGATTCCAAACTTCCCAGTCTATTCCATTTAAAATTCCCGTACATTTTGCGCTTTCATCACTTAATAAACTTTCCAAACCATTGGCAGCTTTCTTCAATTCTTCCATATAACTTGGAGAAACTGTGGTCACTTTCCAGGCGCATTTTATGGCTGATGCAAGCGGATTGATGTTTCCAAACCAATCCAACAGCCCAACATTGTTAAAATTAAATTCGGGAATCAAACCCACTTTCTCATGCGAAAACCAACCCTGATATTGCGCATTGTGAATGGTAAGTACTGTCGGAATATTTTTTAAAGGCGCATAATCTTTGCTTTGCGTCATCATAAAAGGAATCAATCCGGTATGATGGTCGTGGCAATGCACCGTTGTTGGTTTTTCATCCCAGGTAAGCATCCAATTTAACGCAGCAATCTGAAATGCCAAAAACCTTTCGGTATCATCAAAAGAGTACACAAAATCCGTAAACAACAATTCAGGAACATCCACCAAATAAAGATTAAACCCTAAATTGTTGTTATTCAGTGTTTTAATTTCATAAGAATATTCTTGTTTCCCTAGTTTTAATTTCGAGCTAAATATCACAGAAAACGCTTCACTTTTTGTGAATTTATTGTCATAAAAAGGCATAATTACTTCCGCAGTGAAACCCGCATCATTTTGATATTTTGGAAGCGCTCCCGCAACATCGGCCAAACCGCCAACTTTTGCAACGGGATAACATTCTGCACTTATATGTGTTATTTTCATACTTTGTACTTTTTAATATTTCTTTGCTCAATTCATTTAAAAAATGCAATAAAAATTGGGGCGTTACCGCTAAAAAGCGGTCGGGCTTTTCATTTCAATCCGTCATTGCGAGCGGAGCGTGGCAATCTGTTGAACAAATTTCTTCACTAACTCGCAATGCCGGGATTTTCATTTCAATCCCTAACGCGCATAGAATTAAACCAAAAAATGGTTGTCATATTCAACTTAAAAAATGCGCTCAATAGCTGAATTTATTCATAAATATGAAAAATGAAATTACAAAAAAATCTTTAATAAGTAAAGTTTTTAAAATATATATTTTTTAAAAACAGGCAGAAACAAAAAAGAGGGAAATTAAAAAATTTCCCCCTTTTTTGTTTAATAAATTAAACTATTTATTATGGCTATTTTGCCCGAGCTGCTTGTTCTTTTTTGATCAAATTTAACGCAGATCCTTCTTTAAACCATTCAATCTGACTTTGATTGTAAGTATGGTTTAACTGAATTACATCTTTGCTTCCATCAGCGTGAACCAACTCCAAAGCCAATGTTTTTCCTGGCGCAAATTTATCCAAATCCAAAAAGTTTAATGTGTCATCTTCCTGAATCAAATCATAATCCGCTTCATTGATGAAAGTCAATCCTAACATTCCTTGTTTTTTAAGGTTTGTTTCGTGAATACGTGCAAAAGATTTCACAATAACCGCTGCAACGCCCAAATGACGTGGTTCCATTGCCGCATGTTCTCTTGATGAACCTTCGCCGTAATTGTGGTCACCCACAACAATCGAATAAACGCCTGCCGCTTTGTAAGCCCTTCCTGTATCTGGCACAGCACCAAACTCTCCTGTCAATTGATTTTTAACTTTGTTGGTTTCTTTGCCAAATGCATTCACCGCTCCAATTAAACAGTTGTTCGAAATATTGTCCAAATGTCCGCGAAAACGCAACCAAGGTCCAGCCATAGAAATATGGTCAGTCGTACATTTTCCAAAAGCTTTTATCAATAACTTAGCGCCTTTCACATTCGTACCAATTGGTTGAAATGGCTCTAACAATTGTAATCTTTCAGATGTTGGGCTCACCAAAACTTCTATTCCGCTTCCGTCTTCAAATGGCGCAACAAATCCTGCATCCTCTACATCAAAACCTTTTGGAGGCAACTCAAAACCTGTTGGCTCAGCAAATTTAACTTCCACACCATCTTCATTAATCAATGAATCGGTCATCGGATTGAAATCCAACCTTCCCGAAATTGCAATGGCAGCAACCATTTCTGGTGAAGCCACAAATGCGTGGGTATTTGGATTCCCGTCAGCTCTTTTTGAAAAGTTTCTGTTGAAAGAGTGAATAATGGTATTTTTTTCTTGTTTTTCAGCACCTTCCCTAGCCCATTGGCCAATACAAGGTCCGCAAGCATTGGTGAATATTTTGGCATTTAAATCTTCAAAAATGGTCAATAAACCATCTCTTTCAGCCGTAAAACGCACTTGCTCTGAACCTGGATTGATTCCAAATTCAGCTTTTGCAACTATTTTATTGTCAACCGCTTGTTTTGCTATTGAGGCTGCTCTTGACAAATCTTCATAAGATGAATTTGTGCAAGAACCAATTAATCCCCATTCTACTTTTAAAGGCCAATCATTTTTCAAGGCTTTTTCAGTCATTTCACCAACTGGCGTAGCCAAATCTGGCGTAAACGGACCGTTTAAATGAGGTTTTAAATCTGATAAATTAATTTCGATAACCTGGTCAAAATAAAGTTCAGGATTTGCATACACTTCATCATCACCTGTTAAATAAGAAGCAATTTTATTGGCTTCGTCAGCCACTTCATCACGCTCGGTTGCGCGTAAATAACGTTCTATTGATTCATCATAACCAAAAGTTGAAGTCGTGGCGCCTATTTCAGCACCCATATTGCAAATTGTTCCTTTTCCTGTGGCAGACATTGATTTTGCGCCTTCACCAAAATATTCAACTATGGCGCCTGTTCCTCCTTTTACGGTTAAAATACCTGCAACTTTTAAAATCACATCTTTAGGTGCTGTCCAACCAGATAATTTTCCGGTTAATTTCACACCAATCAATTTTGGAAATTTCAATTCCCAAGCCATTCCGGCCATTACATCAACAGCATCTGCACCTCCAACGCCAATGGCAATCATTCCCAATCCGCCAGCATTTACGGTATGTGAATCTGTTCCAATCATCATTCCTCCAGGAAATGCATAATTTTCTAAAACTACTTGATGGATAATTCCTGCACCCGGTTTCCAAAAACCAATGCCGTATTTGTTGGATACAGAAGCTAAGAAGTTAAATACTTCACTGCTGCTGTTTAATGCTGCCTGTAAATCTTTGTCAGCACCAATTTTGGCTTGAATTAAGTGATCACAATGCACTGTTGTTGGCACAGCCACTTTAGTTTTTCCGGCTTGCATAAATTGAAGCAACGCCATTTGAGCTGTTGCATCCTGACAAGCAATTCTGTCTGGCGCAAAATCAACATAATCTTTTCCTCGAACAAAAGCTGTATTTGCTTTGCCGTCCCAAAGGTGGTTGTATAATATTTTTTCAGCTAAAGTTAAAGGTTTTCCAACTACAGTTTTAGCGGCATCAACACGTTCTGCCATCCTGCTGTAAACACCTTTAATCATTTCAATATCAAAAGCCATATCTATAATTTTAATTAAGTTATTTTAATCTAGCGAAGGTACGAAAAAGGATTCCTTTAATTAGCAAAATGGCAGTAACTAGCGCATTTTTGTAGATATAAATATTTACAAACCCTATTTTTTTTAAAAAGGTAAAAAAGGATCACGAAAACGATGTAATTATTAAAATTTAATAAAAAATAAGTAGGTCTGTAAGCCGGATTTTGTACTTCGAAAAGTTCTTATCATTTATCTAGACTATAAATTGCTTTATAGCTCAAGCTGCCTACCCCTTGAAATAATGCGAGTCACACTAAAATTTCAATATACATGGCATTTCACCGCATAGAGTTTACCTGGTTTCACTACAGCCGAACTGTACTTGCTTTCTGTTGCACTTGTCCTCGGCTTGCGCCGGATGGATGTTATCCACTATGCTACTCTTTGGTGTCCGGACTTTCCTCTCCAATAAATTGAAGCGATAAGACGACCTACTAATTTTTTGCAAAAATAAGCTAAAAATTGAATATAAAAAAACCCACTCAAAGTTTATTGAGTGGGAAAATTGCTATGAAAAAGAAAAAGTGTTGTTAGATATTTCACTAACAACTTCTCAAAGTTAAAAAAATTTAAAATAAAATAAAAATAAATTTATACTTTTTTTCTATGAAAACATATCTTTTACTTTTTCAAAAAATGATTTATCTAATTTTGAAGGATTGGGTCTAAAATTTTCATCCTTTTTATTTGCTTCAAAAAACGCTTCTTGTTCCGTTGACAGTGTTTGGGGTGTCCAAACATTGGTATGAACCAGCAAGTCACCATTTCCATAATTGTCAATACTTGGCAAACCTTTACCACGTAAACGTAATATTTTTCCGGATTGTGTTCCCGGTTCAATTTTAATTTTAACTTTTCCTGTTACGGTATCAATGTTTTTTGAAATTCCCAAAACCGCTTCAGAAAAATTAATGTATAAATCGAAGTGTAAGTTTGTCCCTTCTCTTTTTAAGGTTTCGTGTGGTATTTCTTCAATAACCACTATTAAATCTCCATCAACCGCATTATTTCCGGGCGCTGCATTTCCTTTACCGTTTACTTTTAGCTGAACGCCTTCCGTTACACCTGCTGGAATTTTTATCGATACTGTTTCTTCTTTAAATTCTAATCCGTCACCGTCGGCATTTTTAGGTCTTTTATCTAAAATTTCACCAGCGCCGTGACAAGTTGGACAAGTAGATGCAGATTGCATACGTCCCAAAATGGTATTCGTAACGCGCAT
>JAWOHJ010000280.1:0-6522 GCA_046485225.1 Lutibacter sp.
CTCAAAAGTTAAAGTGGTCATCAATACAGATCCTGAAGCGCCGTTTTTTAAAGCTGCAGATTATGGCATTGTTGGCGACGCTTTTGAAGTGGTTCCAAAATTAATTGAAAAGTTAAAAGAATTTAAAGCAAATAACGCATAATTTTATTAAATTGTGCCTCTAAATAAGGCTGCCTAATTATTGGGATAAATTCCTTTGATTAGACAGTCTTTTTTGTTAATTTTAACTTATGAGTTTAGTTCGACTAAATATTAAAGGGATATCCTACAGCCAAACACAAAGCGGTGCTTACGCATTGGTTTTGAGTGAAGTAGACGGATCCAGAACGTTACCAATTGTCATCGGAGCATTTGAAGCGCAGTCCATTGCCATTGCTTTGGAAAAAGAAATTAAACCTCCTCGTCCGCTTACACACGACTTATTTAAAAGTTTTGCCGACAGATTTCATATTGTAATTAAACAGGTAATCATTCATAAATTGGTTGATGGCGTGTTTTATTCAAGTTTAATTTGTGAACGTGACAAAATTGAAGAAATTATAGATACCAGAACTTCGGATGCCATTGCTTTGGCAACACGATTTAATGCGCCAATTTATACCTATGAAAATATTTTGGACAAGGCAGGAATCTATTTAAAAGCCAAAGATGAATTATCGGATGAAAAAGAAACCTTAAGCATTGAAAAATTAATTGAGGAGCCGGAAAAATCAAGTTCATATTCAAAAGACTCCCTTGAAGAATTGAATGAAAAATTAAATAAAGCTGTTCAAAATGAAGATTATGAATTGGCGGCAAAAATTCGTGACGAAATTACCAAACGCACTTCATAACAACACTTTTATGATCAAAAAAATAAGCTTAGCTACCCTAATCTTCTTCAGTATTTTTTCAGCAAACGCACAGGAAACCATTCAAAATACCCTTATTGACAGTCAAGGATTCACCACAACATCATTGTGGCGCGGGGTTTTGGGAATGGTGTCATTGCTGCTTATTGCCTATTTGTTCAGCAATAACCGCAAAGCCATTAATTGGAAAACGGTTGGCGCAGGTTTAACCGCCCAGTTGCTTATTGGTGTTGGGGTTTTAAAAGTGCCATTTGTTCAGCGAATGTTCGAATTTATGGGAGGAATTTTTACCAGTATTTTAGATTTCACCGCCGCTGGAAGTCAGTTTTTATTTGGAGGCTTAATGAATATTGATTCCTACGGATTTATATTTGTTTTTCAAATTTTGCCCACCATCATTTTCTTTTCCGCATTAACATCCTTATTATTTTATTTGGGTGTTATTCAAGTTATTGTAAAAGGAATGGCGTTGGTATTGACTAAATTATTAAAAATATCAGGTGCCGAAAGTTTGTCGGTTGCCGGAAATATATTTTTGGGCCAAACGGAAGCTCCTTTGATGATAAAAGCATATTTGGAACGCATGAACCGTTCAGAAATATTATTGGTGATGATTGGCGGAATGGCCACTGTTGCTGGTGGTGTTTTAGCAGCCTACATTGGATTTTTAGGCGGAAACGATCCTGTTTTAAGACTGCAATTTGCCAAACATTTATTGGCAGCCTCAGTTATGGCAGCTCCCGGAGCTATTGTTATCTCAAAAATGCTGTATCCGCAAACCGAAGAAATTAATACTGATGTAAATGTTTCCCAAGAAAAAATTGGTTCAAATATTTTAGATGCCATTGCCAACGGAACTACGGAAGGCTTAAAATTAGCCGCCAACGTTGCAGCAATGTTATTGGTTTTTGTGGCTTTAATTGCCATGATTAACGGTATATTGGGTTGGGTTGGTTCTGTCACCTATTTAAATGACTGGATTATTGCTTATACGCCTTACCAACAATTTTCTTTGGAATCAATTTTAGGAACTATTTTTGCGCCTTTAATGTGGTTGATTGGTGTTGCGAGGGAAGATATGATGTTGATGGGACAATTGCTGGGCGTAAAATTGGCCGCAAGTGAGTTTGTGGGCTATATTCAATTGGCTGAGTTAAAAAACATGGCCAATGTAACCCATCTAACGTACAGTAAATCGGTGATTATGGCAACATATATGCTGTGCGGTTTTGCCAACTTCGCCTCTATTGGTATTCAAATTGGCGGCATTGGTTCATTGGCACCGGGCCAAAGAAAAACATTGTCGGAATTTGGACTGAAAGCAGTTATTGGCGGTTCAATCGCTTCATTGTTGTCAGCAACAATTGCAGGAATGATTATTGGCTAGTCTTCTAGCCATAAAAAAAGAAATTTTGATTTAATTTCTTAAATAAAAAGCAGGTTGGATAGTTTATAAAAAAGGCCTAGTTTTATTTACAACATCATTTGCGTTAGGGATTGCAGTGAAAATCCCGGAAATGCGAGTTTGTTCAGCAAAATGTTCAACAGATTGCCACGCTCCGCTCGCAATGACGGATTGTAACGAAAAGCCTGACCCGTAGGGTAACGCCCACCAAAATGGAGGGCGAAGTTTGTTACCACTAAAAAATTAAATTTAAACAGATGAAACAATATCTCGACTTGATAAAATACGTTCAAGATAAAGGAACGCTCAAAGAAGACAGAACAGGAACCGGAACAAAAAGCGTGTTTGGTTATCAGATGCGGTTTGATTTAAGTGAAGGATTCCCTATGCTGACCACAAAAAAACTGCATTTAAAATCCATTATTTATGAATTGTTGTGGTTTTTAAAAGGCGACACCAACATAAAATATCTGAATGAAAACGGGGTGAAAATATGGGATGCCTGGGCAGATGAACACGGCGATTTAGGTCCGGTTTACGGACACCAATGGCGGAACTGGAATAGCGAAGGCATCGATCAGATTTCTGAATTGATCCAAACCATAAAAACAAATCCAGACAGCAGAAGAATGCTAATTTCTGCTTGGAATCCAAGTGCTTTACCTGATACTTTCTTATCTTTTGCTGAAAACGTTGCCAAAGGAAAAGCGGCATTACCGCCTTGCCACGCGTTTTTTCAATTTTATGTGGCCGACGGAAAATTATCCTGTCAATTGTACCAACGCAGCGCCGACATATTTTTAGGCGTGCCTTTCAACATTGCTTCATATGCCTTATTTACCATGATGGTTGCGCAGGTTTGCGATTTAAAACCAGGCGATTTTATCCACACTTTTGGTGATGCGCATATTTACAGCAACCACAGCGAACAAATTGATTTACAATTATCAAGAACGCCAAGAGAATTGCCTGTAATGGAAATAAATCCTTTGGTGAAAAACATCTTCGATTTTAAGTTTGAAGATTTTAACCTGGTAAATTATAATCCGCATCCGCACATTAAAGGAGACGTGGCTGTTTAATATTAAGCAAACTTCAGCCTAAAAAATTGCCTTCGCGACAGATCTTACAAAGGAATTATTGAAATTTAATAATTCTTTAATAAACAGTTTGTAAAACTTTTAATATATTTAAGATTCTTAAAGAAAATGAAAATGAATGCACCTGAATTAAAAACCGCCATCATTAAAAGAATCATTGAAATAGATGATACCGAGTTATTAAAATCCCTTGAAAGTCTTTTTAATACTTCTGATAAAAACATTTCAAAATTTTTGGAATTGGCCAATGAAAAGTTACAACAAGAAAACGAAAATGAAACGGAAGATTTCACAGCCTATATTAAAGAATGGGTTAAAAACATGTAAAAATATGAATACCATGAATGAACAACACGAATTATACGAAAATGCGCGAATGCGCGCAAAGCAAAAAAAGCGACTTTACTATCATTTTGTTTTGTTTTTAGTGGGCGCTCTTTTTTTAATATTGCTTAATAAATTTTTGAAAGTTGGCGAGAATGTTTTTGAAAATTGGTTTGTTTGGGCTATCGTTTTATGGTTTTTCTTTTTTGTATTGCATTTTATAAATGTATTTGTTACCCATCGTTTTATGGGAAAAGATTGGGAACGCGTACAAACCGAAAAATTGGTATTGGAACAAGAAGTGAAAATTGCAAAACTAAAAAAGCAAATGGACGAGGAGTATGCCCTAAAAGCTGAAAAAGCACAAGAGCTATACAATTTTGAAAAAGACAAAAAAGAAAGTGATTTAAGCAACGCAACCGAAGAATGGTAACCATTATGGCTGCCGTTGCAGCAAATAACGCTTTAGGAAAAGACAATCAATTGATTTGGTATTTACCTGCAGATTTAAAACGATTCAAAAAAACGACCTTAAACCACGCTGTTATTATGGGGCGGAAAACTTATGAATCGTTGGGAAAACCGCTTCCAAACAGAACCAATATTATCATCACACGTGACAAAAATTACAAGGCGGAAGGCTGTGCAGTGGCAAATTCATTAAAAGCAGCGCTTAAAGTTGCCTTAAAAGTTGATGAAAATCCTTATATTTTGGGCGGCGCAGAAATTTACAAACAAGCAATGCCATTTGCAGACAAGCTTGATATCACTTTTGTTCACTATAAATTTGAGGCTGATGTTTTTTTTCCTGAAATAGACAAAACCAAATGGAAAGAAACTTGGCGTGAAGATTTTAAAGCCGACGAAAATAACAAATACGATTACAGTTTTGTTACTTTCGAGCGAATTTAAAGAACAGCCTTATTTAATTTCCAGTAAAAAAGGCATTCTTGCCTGTATTCCTTTTATTTCTGAAAATTGTTTAATGGTTTGGTATGTTTTATAATTTTCCAATCCCAATGCTTCAATCAAGGCTTTTTCCTTTGTTTTCATAAAAGGAATACCGCTCAATTTATCGCCTAAATCTATTTTGTAGTCTGGGTAATTACGCACTTTATAATCAACAATGGCGGCCAATTCCGCAGCGTGCTTAATGGCATCCTCTAAATCCCCCAACTCATCAACCAATCCGTTTTGCAACGCATCAACTCCCGACCAAACACGACCTTGTGCAATACTGTCCACGGCCTGAACGCTCATATTTCTTCCAACAGAAACCCTGGATACAAATGTCGTATAGATATCTTCGACACCTTCTGTGGTAACCGCCCTAAATTCATCGGTAAGAGGTTCAAAAAGACTGTAATTTGGGCTTTTATTGGTGCTTACCTGCTCGGCATTTATACCAATGTCACCAGCTAATTTGCTCATATTTGGCAAGGCTCCAAAAACACCGATTGACCCCGAAATAGTTGTTGGCTCTGCAAAAATTCTATCGGCATTACAAGCGATGTAATATCCGCCTGAGGCTGCCAAATCTCCCATAGAAACCACCAAAGGCAGTTCTTTTTTTGTCAATTCTAGTTCTCTCCAAATTAATTCTGAAGCCAAAGCGCTTCCTCCCGGTGAATTTATCCGTAACACAATTGCTTTTACATTTTTATCTTTTCTGGCTTTACGCAGGGCTTCTATAATTAATTCCTGCCCAATTATATCTTCATTTCCTTTACCGTAAATAATTTCGCCTTGTGCATAAATTACGGCAATTTTATTGGCAGCAGTTGAAGTTACCCTTCCTTTTCCTGTAGAAATATAATCTGAAAGTGAAATTACAGACAATTCATCATCAGCCAAAATACCTGAAGCTGTTTTTAATTTTGTTTCATATTCATCCAAATAAACAGCGTCATCAACAATGTTGTTTTCAATGGCCAATGTTGCGTTTCGCGCCCATAAATTATCGGCTATGTTGTTAAGTTCCTCAATTGATTTATTTCTGCTTTTAGAAATATCCACTAACAATTCACTCCAAATAGATTGTAAAAATGTGGTGATTTGTTCCCTGTTTTCATCGCTCATTTTATTGTATAAAAATGGCTCAACAGCACTTTTATATTTCCCGTGTCTGATCACTTCCAGTTTCACACCCGATTTATCCTGTAAATCTTTAAAAAATAACACTTCAGAAGACAAACCCTTAAAATCAATTCCACCTAAAGGATTCATAAAAATTGAATCGGCTACAGAACTAAGATAATATGATTTTTGATTGTAAACATCGGCATAAGCCATAATGAATTTGCCTGATTCTTTAAATTCAGCTAATTTATTTCTGATGGATTGGGTTTGTGCAACACCTGCATTTACATCAATAGTATTGATGCTTATTCCTACAATGTTTTCATCATTCTTCGCATTTTCAATAGCATTGATAATTTCATTCAACCCCATTTTTTCATCGGTAAAGGCAAAAAATTCATCAAGTAAATTTGCACCTTTTGGAGCATAATCCTTGACTAAAGCATCCAATTTAATGACCAAAACCGAATTCCCTTTCACCGCCACTTTTTCAGTTTCACCAAATGCCATTGCGATTACAATAAACATCATAAATAAAATACCCAACGCAATTAACGTCCCTAAAATTGATGCTAATAAATTTCCTAAAAATTTCATGTAAACCTTAAATTTAAATATCGAAAAAAAGTTTGTAAATGTTTATAAATTGACGTGCAAAGATATGTATTTATCTGATACTTTTCTTTTCTTTGCATTCACTTTATGCAAATTTTAAGACCTACATATTTATCATTGGGGAGCAACCAGGGAAACAAGCTTGAGA
>JAWOHJ010000011.1:0-3217 GCA_046485225.1 Lutibacter sp.
AATTTAGCTTTTGAAATATGGTTTTTAAAGAGCGATTATTTCAATCGGTCTTTAAAAAATACCTGACGAGAAAGTGCCTTTTCTTTTGGTTCGTTTTCTTTGGGCAAGCAAAGAAAATGAACAGAAACATGAATAAAGTTTAGAATACTGTTTTAACTTTCAATATGATTGAAAAAACAAATCCGATTTATTTTTTCAGAAAATCATTCAATAATGACATAAAGTTATTGAAGATAGTTGAATTTTGAAAGTTTGCCCCTAACTTACCTGAATACAAATAAAAATATAGCAAATTATGCTTATTTTTGCCTTACAAATTAAATCAAGACAACAAATGACAGCATATATTTTTCCGGGCCAGGGAGCCCAATTTACAGGAATGGGACTCGACTTGTACAACAATTCTAAGTTGGCAAAAGACCTGTTCGAAGAGGCCAATGAAATTTTAGGGTTTCGCATTACAGACATTATGTTTGAAGGCACTGCCGAAGAATTGCAGCAAACCAAAGTAACGCAACCTGCGATATTTTTGCATTCAGTAATTTTAGCCAAAACTTTGGGAACAGATTTTAAGCCTGAAATGGTGGCCGGTCATTCTTTGGGTGAATTTTCAGCCCTGGTGGCCAATGGGGTTTTGTCTTTTGAGGACGGACTTATACTGGTGTCAAAAAGGGCATTGGCGATGCAAAAAGCTTGTGAAATGCAGGTTTCTACCATGGCAGCCGTTTTGGGACTGGAGGATGCAATAGTTGAAGAAGTTTGTGCGAGCATTGACGGTATCGTGGTTGCGGCAAATTACAACTGTCCGGGCCAATTGGTTATTTCGGGAGAAATGGAAGCCATCGACAAAGCTTGTGCGGCAATGATTGAAAAAGGGGCAAAACGCGCCATTAAATTGCCTGTTGGCGGAGCTTTTCATTCTCCTTTAATGGAGCCTGCAAGGGAAGAACTGGCCGAAGCCATCAACAATACCATATTTCATAAACCTACGTGTCCCGTTTACCAGAATGTGGTGGCCGAAGCCGTTAAAGATTCCGTAGAGATTAAAGAAAATTTAATCCTTCAGTTAACCGCCCCTGTGCGCTGGACACAAACCATACAACAAATGATTGCCGACGGAGCTACAGAATTTATTGAAGTAGGTCCGGGAAAAGTGCTGCAGGGACTGGTCCGTAAAATTGACCGAACCGCTGTTGCAAGCAGCGCGGAATAGTTGGCAGTCTTCCGTCGCAGTAAGCAGTAATTTAAAACCTCATTTTGAACTTGTTCAAAATGAGGTTTATGCTTTTGTACAGTGCCTTTTATTAATTCCCCCTTCGGGGGTTAGGGGGCCGACTAGGGGGCTAGCGTTAGTTGCCACTTCCACGCTGAAAGCAAAGCCTCATCCAAGGAAAGTTCGGCTTTCCAGCCCAGTTCTTTGTTGGCGATGGTGGTATCTGCGTAAGCGGAAATAATGTCGCCTTCACGTCGGTCCACAAATTTGTAGTTCAGTTTTTTGCCGCTGACTTTTTCAAAAGTCTGAATCACTTCCAACACAGAATTTCCTTTTCCGGTACCCAGATTAAATACCTCGAAAGTTGCTTTGTTTTTATTTTCCAGAAGTCTTTTCAAGGCAACGATATGCGCTTTCGCCAAATCCACCACGTGAATATAATCTCTTACGGCAGTGCCGTCAGGGGTTGGATAATCATTGCCGTAAACGGACAATTCTTCCCGAATGCCTGCTGCGGTTTGGGTAACAAACGGAATTAAATTCTGTGGAATACCAATAGGCAATTCTCCAATTTTTGCCGATTCGTGAGCGCCAATCGGATTGAAATAACGCAAAGCAATGGCTTTTAAATCGGAAACCTTTGTGGTGTCTTTTATAATTTCCTCCCCAATTTGTTTTGTGTTTCCATAAGGTGATTCTGCCGGTTTTATGGGTGCATTTTCGGTGATAGGAAGTTCATCTGCCTGTCCGTACACCGTGCATGAAGAACTGAAAATAAAATTATTGATGTTGTTGGCGGTCAATTCCTGCAGCACATACACCAGGGAACTGATATTATTTTCATAATATTCCAACGGTATTTGCACGCTTTCTCCCACCGCTTTTGAAGCCGCAAAATGAATGACACCGTCTATGGTATTGCTGGCAAAAAAAGCTTTTACTGCCGTTTTATCGCGCAAATCGATGTTGTGATATTCCGGTTTCAACTGGGTGATCGACGTTATTTTATCCAGCACATCAATGGTGGAATTTGATAAATTATCGATAATGACCACTTCAAATCCTTCTTGTTGCAAGGCAACAACGGTATGGGATCCTATAAAACCCAATCCGCCGGTAACGAGTATTTTTTTCATAAGGCTACGATTTCTCTTCCGACCGATTCGTAATGAAAACCACTGGCTTTCATCAGCTCCAGATCGAAAATATTTCTTCCGTCAAAAATAACCGGATTTTTCATCAGGCTTTTCATTTTGGCGAAGTCGGGTGAATAAAATTCACGCCATTCGGTATTGATTAAAAGACAATCCACCTGTTCCAACACTTCATAAGCGTTTTTGCAAAAGGTAATCTGATTGCCGTAAAGTTTTTTCATATTGGGCATGGCTTCTGCATCATAGGCGGTAATTTTAACCCCTGCAAGCAACAATTCGTTGATAATGTCCAGTGCCGGTGCTTCTCTGATGTCGTCGGTATTCGGTTTAAAAGCCAATCCCCACAAGCCAATTTTTTTGCCTTCAATTTGATTGTTGAAATAGCGGTTGACTTTTGGAATCAATGATTTTTTCTGGACTTTGTTCACGGCCAAAACGGATTTCAAGATTTGAAAATCGTAGCCTGCCGAGTCGCTCGAATGCACCAAAGCATTCACGTCTTTTGGAAAACAAGACCCGCCAAAACCTATTCCGGGGAATAAAAATTTATTGCCGATTCTTGAATCTGAACCGATGCCTTTTCGCACATCATCTACATTGGCGCCAATGATTTCACACAAATTGGCAACCTCATTCATAAAAGTGATTTTGGTGGCCAAAAAGGTATTTGCGGCATACTTGGTCAGCTCGGCCGATTTCTCGTCCATCAAAATAACCGGACGGTTCAATGCGGTAAACGGACTGTATAATTTTTCTAAAATGTCGATGGCTTTTTCGCTTTTCGACCCGATAACAATGCGCTCCGGATTCATAAAATCCTGCACGGCAAAACCTTCACGCAAAAATTCAG
>JAWOHJ010000099.1:0-29641 GCA_046485225.1 Lutibacter sp.
ACTTCACCCGGAATTACATTTTTGTTTCGTCCGATTGTTGAAGACAGCATAATATTGGAAGTGGCGCCAACACAAATTAAATCGTCAATATTCATAATTAACGCGTCTTGCGCTATGCCTTTCCAAACCGAAATATCGCCGGTTTCTTTCCAATAAGTATAAGCCAAAGACGATTTTGTTCCGGCGCCATCTGCATGCATAATCAGACAATAATCTTCATCATTTGTTAAATAATCGGGCACAATTTTGCAAAATGCCTTCGGAAACAAACCTTTATCCACATTTTTAATGGCATTGTGCACATCTTCTTTTGATGCTGAAACGCCTCTTAGGCTGTATCTTTTACTGTTTTCTGAACTCATTGTCGCTAATTATGTTGTACTGCAAAAGTAATTTTTCTTTTTTAAACCTAAAGTGTTTTTACTGAAGTAATCAATTTAAAGCAACCGATTTTTAAGGAAGCTGTTTAAAACAAAAAATCCCGCGAATTGCGGGATTTTTTGTTGTTATCGTGTAAATAACAATTCTCTATATTTAGTTAGCGGCCATAGTTCATCATCTACCATTAATTCAAGTTTGTCGCAATGATATCTGATTTCATCAAAATATGGTTTTACTTTTGTACAATATTCGGCAGCCATTTCTTCAATATCAGAAATTACATTTGCCTTTTTACGGGCACTGATCATTTCATCAACTTTTAAATGGATAACTTCTATGTGTTCCGATATTCCTTTAATCAATTTAATTTGCTCACCTGCATATTTCTCAAAATCTTTACCGAATATTTCTTTAAGCCCTTTCACATTTTCTATCAGTAAATTTTGGTATTTAACGGCTGTTGGTACCACGTGATTTCCGGCAATATCGCCTAAAACACGAGATTCAATCTGAATACGTTTGGTATATTCCTCAACTTCAATTTCGTAACGGGCTTCAGTTTCTACTTTACTCATCACGTTCATTTCTTCAAATAATGCGATAGATTTTTTAGAAACCCTGGCTTTTAATGCTTCCGGAGTTGTTTTATTGTTGCTTAATCCTCTTCTTTTAGCTTCAATTTCCCAAGCATCACCGTATCCATTTCCTTCAAACAATACATTTTTGGTTGCTTTAATATATTCTCTTAACACATTAAAAATAGCTTCATCTTTCTTTAAATCCTGACTTTCAATCAATGCATCTACTTCAATCTTAAAGTCTTTTAATTGTTTAGCAACACAAGTATTTAAAACCGTCATCGGATTTGCGCAGTTTGCAAAAGAACCGACTGCTCTAAACTCAAATTTATTTCCGGTAAACGCGAATGGTGAAGTTCTGTTTCTGTCGGTATTGTCCAATAATACATCCGGAATTTTACCAACCACATTCAATTTAAGGTCGGTTTTCTCTTCAGGAGAAAGTTTTCCGTTGGTTACGCCTTCCAATTCTTCCAATACTTTTGTCAATTGCTCTCCAATAAATACGGAAATAATTGCGGGAGGCGCCTCATTAGCTCCAAGTCTGTGGTCATTATTTGCCGAAGCCACTGCAGCTCTTATCAATTCTTCATTGTCATAAACCGCTTTTATGGTATTGATAAAAAACGTTAAAAACTGAAGATTGCTCATTGGTGTTTTTCCCGGAGCCAATAAATTGATGCCCGTATCTGTTGAAAGCGACCAGTTGTTGTGTTTTCCCGAACCATTAACGCCTGCAAAAGGTTTTTCATGAAGCAAAACTTTAAGCTGGTGACGAGAAGCCACTTTTCCCATCACATCCATCAACAATGAATTATGGTCAACCGCCAAGTTACATTCTTCATAAATAGGTGCCAATTCAAACTGATTTGGAGCAACTTCATTATGGCGGGTTTTTACAGGAATTCCCAAAAGCATACATTCTGTTTCCAAATCACGCATATAATTTAGAGCCCTGCTTGGAATAGACCCAAAATAATGGTCGTCTAATTGTTGACCTTTTGCAGGGGAATGTCCTAATAGACTTCTGCCAGTTAAGATAATATCTGGTCTGCTATTGGCCAATGCTTTATCAATTAAAAAGTATTCCTGTTCCCATCCAAGTGAGGCGGTAACTTTTTTTACATTTTTATCAAAATATTTACAAACTGCGGTTGCAGATTCATCTATAGCTGTTAGTGCACGCAATAAAGGTGTTTTATAATCCAATGCTTCACCTGTATAGGCAACAAATATGGTTGGTATACACAATGCCGTTCCATAAATAAATGCAGGCGATGTTGGATCCCAAGCAGTATAACCGCGTGCTTCAAAAGTATTTCTGATTCCGCCATTCGGAAAACTTGATGCGTCTGGTTCTTGTTGCACCAATTGGTCGCCCCCAAATTTTTCAATGGCCATTCCGTTTCCAATGGTTTCAAAAAAAGCATCATGCTTTTCAGCGGTTCCACCAGTTAAAGGTTGAAACCAATGTGTATAATGTGTAACTCCTTTTGACATTGCCCACTCTTTCATTGAAGATGAAACTTGATCTGCGATTTTACGGTCAATTTTTGTTCCTTGCTCCATAGCGCTCATTACGCCTTTATACGCATCTTTTGTTAAATACTGACGCATGGTATTTTCATTAAATACATTTTCCCCAAATAACACAGATCTTTTGGTATCTTCAACGACTTCGACAGGTTTTCTGCTTGACGCCTCAATTAATGCTTGAAATCTAATTTTAGACATTTTTTATATAAATTATAATTAATACTCTCATTTTAATGGTGCAAATCTAGCTTAAAAATCGTTTCAAAAAAAATTACCCCCTAATTTTTTAGGGTATCATTATATATTTTTATACTTTTAATAATAAAAGCTTTAATTTTTGAATAAATTATATTATCTGATAAGGTTCACTAAAAATAATTATTATAAAATCAATCAATAATCTTATTTTCAGAGTATCAAAAAAGATAAATTCTGTTTTACCGCAAATAATCCATTTAATTTTTCCACTGCACGCCAAACGATTGAATTAACAATGTAAAACAAACAAAATATAATCCCTTACTTTGAAATAATCATTAAATTCTTATTTTTACCTTATGAAAAAACATCTATTTAAAATTTTAGGGAATCTTAATAAGATTATGCTTCCAAGCTTTACCAAAAAACGATTGGATATGGCAAAAGCCAAAAAATGGCAAATGGCAATTATTGGCTGGCGATATTTTGTTACAAAAAATAGTTTGTAAATAGGTAAAAAATAGTATATTTGCACCCTCAAAACGGCCTCGTGGCGCAACTGAATAGCGCACTTGATTACGGCTCAAGAGGTTACTGGTTTGAATCCAGTCGAGGTCACGAAAAAATGCAATTACTTATTAAAGGTAATTGCATTTTTATTTTATAAAAGCTTAATCAACTTCACAACTCGTGATAAAATAGAATTGTAGGATTAAACATCAGAAAAGATTACCTCTTAAAACTAATTTAAATTAAATGCACTTTTTTTCAAATAAGTGATAAAAGTCATTGAATTTACGATGTTTAAAAATTACTTTTACTTCATAGATTCATTACCTACTTTGTTTAAGTAATGTTTTTGATTTTTTTAGTTAGTAGTAAAAAAAGAAGGGACTGCCTGAAAAGGCAGTCTTTTTTCGTTTATGCCAATTCTTACTATAAATAACTTCACACTCATCTCGCAATAGTTCATATCCGCTTTTAAAATCGTTTTTTTTATTTAATTCTGAATTTACACTATATTTAATAACGAAAAGCATATTTCGTGTAAAATAGTGATTAAATTCTCGATTTTTTTGACAAAAAATTGAATATCTTTATATCTTATATAACCTCGTTTTTTTAAAAATAATTTTAACCAAAAACGCAAAGCCTTGAAAGTAAAAGTTAATGACTCGCACGAATTTGATATTAAAAGTTCCGACGTTGAAAATTTAGATTTGCTAAAGCGCTCAGCTTCAAAATTTCATGTTATTTCAAAGAACAAATCTTTTGACATAAAACTTGAAAAAGCTGATTTTAACATTCGAGAATATGTTATCAGCGTCAATACGAACAACTACACCATTAAAATCTCCAATGAAATTGATCACCTTATTAAGGAAATGGGATTTACCATTGGCGCGTCTGTTAAAGCAAATAACATAAAAGCACCAATGCCAGGCATTATTTTAAGTGTGAATGTTGAAGAAAATCAGGAAGTAAAAGAAGGAGAAACCTTATTAATTTTAGAAGCAATGAAAATGGAGAATGCCATCAGCGCTCCAAAATCGGGATTTATCAAATCAATTTATGCCAAAAGCGGTGAAACTGTCGAAAAAGGAGCACTACTTATTGAAATGGCATAAACGGCATCATCCAAATTAATTATTGAAACTATCCAAAAACTTTAAAAATGAAAAAAATATTGGTGGCAAACAGAGGTGAAATCGCCATTAGGGTGATGAAAACCGCTCATAAAATGGGAATAAAAACAGTGGCGGTGTTTTCTGAAGCTGACAGGAATGCACCCCATGTTCGGTTTGCCGACGAAGCTATTTGTATTGGGGAAGCTCCTTCCAATAAATCCTATCTTTCCATCGAAAAAATTATTGATGCCGCCAAAAAACTGCATGTTGACGCCATTCATCCAGGTTATGGTTTTTTAAGTGAAAATGCCGATTTTGCCGAAAAAGTGGAGCAAAACAGTATGATATTTATAGGTCCAAAATCTAGCGCCATCAGAATGATGGGAAGCAAATTGGCAGCAAAAGACGCTGTAAAAAATTACAATATCCCCATGGTTCCCGGAATTGACAGGGCGGTAACCGACCCAATAGAAGCTGCAAATATTGCAAGAGAGATTGGTTTTCCCATTCTTATTAAAGCTTCCGCAGGCGGTGGCGGCAAAGGGATGCGCATTGTAGAAAATGAAAACGAGGTTGAACAACAAATGAACCGTGCCATTAGTGAAGCAACCTCCGCATTTGGAGACGGCTCCGTATTTATAGAAAAATACATTACATCTCCAAGGCATATTGAAATCCAGGTTTTGGCAGACAGCCACGGAAATATTTTACACTTTTTTGAAAGAGAATGCAGCATCCAAAGACGTCATCAAAAAGTGATTGAAGAAGCGCCATCCTCAATTTTAACGCCCGAATTAAGATCGGCAATGGGCGACGCAGCCATTAAAGTGGCAAAAGCCTGTAATTATTTAGGCGCTGGAACCGTGGAGTTTTTAGTGGATGCACATTTAAATTTTTATTTTTTGGAAATGAATACGCGCTTGCAGGTTGAACATCCGGTCACTGAACTTATTTCTGGCGTTGATTTGGTTGAGCTGCAAATTAGAATAGCACGTGGAGAAGCCATCCCATTTAAACAGGAGGATTTAAAAATTAATGGTCATGCCTTGGAATTGCGCGTTTATGCTGAAGACCCGATGAATGATTTTTTACCAAGTGTCGGAAATTTAAGCAAGTATAAAATCCCGGTTGGTGATGGAATAAGAGTTGATAACGGATTTGAAGAGGGAATGGACATTCCTATTTACTACGATCCGATGCTCTCCAAATTGATTACCTATGGAAAAACACGTGAAGAAGCCATTCAATTAATGATTGATGCTATTGACAATTATGTAATTAAAGGCGTTTTTACCACCTTACCTTTCGGAAAATTTGTTTGTGAACATGAAGCTTTTAGGTCGGGCAAGTTCGATACGCACTTCGTTAAAAATTACTACACACCGAAACTTTTGCAAGCAGCATCAGATGAAGAAGCTAAAATAGCTGCTTTGGTAGGTTTATCGCTGTATTTAGAAGATCAGAAAAAATTAAGAATTCCCGTTTCTAATTAATTATATGACAGTATTATGAATTCAAAGTTTGAAAATTTAGCTGAAAAAATTGCAGAGGCATATTTGGGAGGTGGCAAAATTCGTATAGAAAAGCAACATGCCAAGAAAAAATTAACAGCAAGGGAACGTGTACAATATTTACTGGATGAAGGTTCTTTTGAAGAAATGGGCTTGCTTGTAACACACAGATCAACCGACTTTGGTATGGAAAAAGAACTCTATTTCGGTGATGGTGTTGTTACTGGATTTGGCACAATTGACGGAAGATTGGTTTATGTATTTGCACAGGATTTTACAGTTTTTGGTGGTGCTTTGTCTGAAACCCACGCCGAAAAAATATGTAAAATTATGGATCAGGCCGTAAAAGTTGGTGCGCCAATTATTGGTTTAAATGACTCGGGCGGTGCACGAATTCAGGAAGGCGTAAGATCTTTGGGCGGTTATGCCGATATATTTTTTAGAAACGTTCAAGCATCTGGTGTTGTACCGCAGCTTTCTGCGATTATGGGCCCTTGTGCCGGCGGCGCAGTCTATTCTCCTGCCATGACCGATTTCACACTGATGGTTGAAAACACCAGTTATATGTTTGTTACCGGGCCAAATGTGGTAAAAACGGTAACCAATGAATCGGTGACAGCCGAAGAACTAGGCGGCGCAAGTGCACATTCAATAAAATCTGGTGTTACGCATATCACTTCAGCAAATGACATTCAATGTTTAGAGGACATAAAATCTTTATTGAGTTATATGCCTCAAAATAACAAAGAAACCACCAAAAAATTACCTTTTGAATTACATGATGAAATAAGGATTTCACTTGAAAGTATCATTCCGGAAAATCCACACAAGCCATATGATATGCACCATGTGATTTCCGGCATCATAGATGAAGATTCTTTCTTCGAAATTCATAAGGATTTTGCTGAAAATATTATTGTGGGTTTTGCGCGTATTGCAGGAAGAAGCATCGGTATTGTTGCCAATCAGCCTATGGTATTGGCGGGTTGTTTGGATGTAAACAGTTCTATAAAAGGTGCGCGGTTTACCCGTTTTTGCGATTGTTTCAATATTCCTTTATTGGTTTTGGTTGATGTACCAGGATTTTTACCCGGAACCGATCAGGAATGGAACGGCATCATAAAAAATGGCGCAAAATTATTGTATGCTTTAAGTGAAGCAACTGTGCCAAGGGTTACCGTAATTACCAGGAAAGCGTATGGCGGCGCTTATGATGTAATGAACTCAAAACACATTGGCGCTGATATGAATTATGCCTGGCCAACAGCCGAAATTGCTGTGATGGGTGCAAAAGGCGCTGCGGAAATTATATTCAAAAATGAAATTATGGCTGCTGAAGATCCTGAAGCCAAATGGAAAGAAAGAGAAGCGGAGTATGCCTATAAATTTGCGGATCCTTACAGAGCAGCAAGAAGAGGCTTTGTTGATGAAGTCATTTATCCGAAAGATACCCGCAGAAAATTAATAAAAGCCTTTCAAATGCTGGAAGGTAAAGAAGTGGTAAGGCCAAACAGAAAACATGGAAATATTCCTTTATAAGAATTTGATTTAATAAAAAATCCCGAAATATTCGGGATTTTTTAATTTTTATGATTCAAATAACCAAATTGATTATATGATTTCAGCCGATAATCCTCTTGTTAAAAGTTGGGTGCAACGTGGCTTTAATTCGTCATATTCCCCAGTTTTTACGGCACATTTCCCTTTATAATGTACCAATAAAGCGCATTGCTCGGCCTGTTCTGCGGTATGGTCACAGATTTCTATCAAGCAGTCAATCACAAAATCAAAGGTATTGACATCATCATTAAACAAAATGATTTCATGCAAGTTGACTTCTTTTTCAAGAACGTCAACATCTTCCTGTATTTTTCTTTTTGTGCTCATACTGCAAAAATAATCATTATTTTACATACTTCAAAGCAACCCAGTTGTTACGTTCAATTTGTTTATCCAATTTCAATCCGTATTTTGAAACTTCCGCATCAATAACTGGAATGTCTTCTTTATAAAAACCACTTAACAAAATCACGCCATTGTCATTCAAACAGCTGGCATAAACCTGCATGTCATTCAATAAAATATTTCTGTTGATGTTGGCAATAATTACGTCATATTTTTTGTCTTTCAACAAAGAAGCATCGCCTTCATAAACCGAAATATCTTTACAATTATTCCGTTCCACATTTTCCAAAGAATTTTGATAACACCAATTGTCAATATCAATCGCATCAATTGGTTTTGCGCCTTTCATTTCAGCAAAAATTGCCAAAATTCCTGTTCCGCAACCCATATCCAACACTTTTTTACCGGCAACATCCAAATCCAATAAATGCTGAACCATCATATGCGTAGTTTCATGATGACCAGTGCCAAAACTCATTTTTGGTTCAATAACTATATCGTATTTCAGGTTTGGATTTTCGTGAAATGGCGCTCTGATGCTTACCAAACCATCAACCTGAATCGGATTAAAGTTTTTTTCCCATTCAATATTCCAATTTGTTTGTTCAATTTCCTGCATTTCATAAGAAATCTGAAATTCCCCAGATTTTAACACATAAATATCATCCAATACCTGCGCATTCCAATCGGTTTTTTGAATGAAAGCTTCAACACCTTCTTCATTTTCAACAAAACTTTCAAAACCTACTTCGCCCAATTCAGCAATTAAAATTTCCGTTGCCGGTTCTTTCGGACTTACTTTGAAGGTGTACGATATATAAATATTATCCATTAAATTGCGTCAATTATTGCTTTAAAATCGTCTATGTTTAAAGCTGCACCACCAATTAAGCCGCCATCTACATCTGGTTTTGAGAAAATTTCCTGTGCGTTTGAAGGTTTTACGCTTCCGCCATATAAAATAGAAACGTTCACAGCCACATCCTTGCCATATTTATCCCCAACAATTTTTCTGATAAAAGCGTGCATTTCCTGCGCTTGTTCAGGAGACGCAGTTTCGCCGGTACCAATGGCCCAAACAGGCTCATAAGCCAAAATAATGTTTTTCCAGGCGCCTGCTTCTAAATGAAATAAGCCGTTTTTTATTTGACTTTCAACCACTTTAAAATGATTTTCCGCTTTTCTGTCGGCCAAAACTTCTCCAAAACAAAAAATGATTTCCATTTTATTTGCCAAAGCGGCATCCACTTTTTTAGCCAACAACGCATCTGTTTCCCCAAAATATTCCCTGCGTTCCGAATGGCCTAAAATCACTGTATGCACACCAACCGATTTCAACATAACTGCAGAAATTTCACCTGTAAAAGCGCCATTTTTTTCAAAATGCATGTTTTGCGCAGCAACCTCAACTTTCGTTCCTTTGGCTTTGCTTGCCACTTTTTGCAGACTCACAAAGGTTGGCGCAACTATCACTCTTGTATTTTCAAGCGGTTGTTTTTTAATGCTTTTTGCGATTTTTTTAACCAATGATTTCGATTCATCCAAATCATTATTCATTTTCCAGTTTCCGGCTACTATTTTTGCTCTCATATTTATTGTTTTATGTTCGGTTTTATCGACAAATTTAATCATTATTAAATTCCTTAAAAAAATTCAATTCACTATTGTACGAATTCGTTTTCGTGTTGCACTTTTATTTCAATCGGCTTAATTCTGATAAGTACAGCACAATCTTTATCTGAATATTTTGGGCGTTCCCGCCAGCTGGCGGGTCGGGCTTTTCGTTATAATCTTTTTTAATTCGCCGAAAAGGCGAATCAAAAAAGGATTTCCACTATAATCCCTAACGTAAATGCCGTTTTAAATAGCACTTAGCCTTTCAATCTAATTTTTGGATCCAGCAACCCGTAACTGATATCCACCAAAATATTGATAATGATAAACATGGTGGCAATCACCAAAACACTGCCCATTATAATTGGTAAATCCAAAGTATTTAGTGCGTTTACAATTTCTTTTCCCAATCCGTTCCAGTTAAAAATATATTCAACAAACACCGCGCCCGCCAACATTGAGGCAAACCATCCCGAAACCGCAGTTACAACCGGGTTTAATGAATTTTTTAAGGCGTGTGTTTTTATGATTTTATAGGTTGAAAGCCCTTTTGCCCGAGCTGTTCTAATATAATCCTGACTTAAAACTTCCAGCAAAGAATTTCGCATCAGCTGTATCACCACCGCCAAAGGCCTGATTCCCAAAACGATGGCCGGCAATATTAAATTTTTCCATTGAATGTAAGTGTTTTCACCAAAATCATCAACTTCATACAAACTGCCCGTCATATTTAAATTGGTGTACTTATGCAATACAAATCCGAAAAACCATGCGAATAATATGGCAGAAAAAAATGAAGGAACGCTCATTCCCAATGTGCTCAATATTGAAATAATCCTGTCGAAAAAAGTGTCTTTATACAGGGCCGAAAGGATTCCGAAAAATATGCCTGTAATAATGGCAATTACAATGGCCGAAACCGCTAAAACAGCAGTGTTTGGAAGTGTTTCCGCAATTACTTCCGATACATTTTGGTCGTTTTTTTGAAACGATTTCCGCAGATAAGGAAACTTTATTACAATAATTTTTTCACCAGCCGAAAACAATTTTGCATAGGAATATTTTTCGGCAGATAAATAGGTGTAATTTGTTGCATCGGCGCTATGTATTGAAATGGGCGACAAATCGTTCAAATAATACAAATACTGTGTGGTTAAAGGCTGGTCAAATCCGTATTTGACGCGAATATTTTGAAGTTGTTCAGCATCTTCCCGCTGATCCAGCATCATTCTTGCAGGATCTCCCGGCAATACATTAAAAAGAAAAAATATAACGGTAATTACGCCAAACAGCGTAAGGAATCCATAAAATATTTTATTTAAAATATAACTAAACAAGGTGCTTTATTTGGTAAACAAAGATAACTTAAAGTATTAAAATTACTACTTTTGTTAAATTCTTTATTTGAACGTATGAACAAACAAGCGCTTATTGCACAAATTCAACAAAAAAAATCATTTTTATGTATTGGATTAGATGTTGACTTAGATAAAATTCCAACACATCTTTTAACTAAAGAAGATCCGATTTTTGAATTTAACAAACAAATCATTGATGCCACCCATCATTTAGCCGTCGCCTACAAACCAAATACCGCTTTTTATGAAGCTTACGGATTAAAAGGCTGGGCAGCGCTGGGAAAAACCATTGATTATCTTAATGCAAATTATCCTGAAATTTTTACCATTGCCGATGCCAAACGCGGCGATATTGGCAACACCTCAACGATGTATGCAAAAGCGTTTTTTGAAGATTTAAATTTTGATTCGGTTACTGTGGCGCCTTATATGGGAAGCGATTCCGTTGAACCATTTTTGGCTTTTAAAAACAAATCCACTATTTTGTTGGCACTGACTTCCAACAAGGGCGGACTCGATTTTCAAGGATTGCAAATAAACGGAAATGAACTTTATAAAGAAGTGATAAAAACCGCACTTACCTGGAAAAATTCAGAAAATTTGATGTTTGTGGTTGGCGCCACAAAACCAACTTATTTTGAGGAAATCAGAAAAATAGTGCCAAATCATTTTTTATTGGTTCCTGGTGTTGGCGCTCAAGGCGGAAACCTGCAGGAAGTTTGCAAATACGGACTTAATAAAGATTGCGGCTTGCTTGTAAATTCTGCAAGAAGCATTATTTATGCAGGCAACGGCTTGGATTTTGCAAAAGCCGCGCAACTGGAAACTTTGAAATTGCAGCAAGAAATGGCTTCGATTTTAAGCAAATAGTTTGCGGGCATAAAAAAAGAATTCATCAGAAAAAATGGATAAAACGAAATTTAAAATTAGACCTTGGGAAATATCTGACATAGACAGCCTGGTCAAATATGCGAACAATTGGAATGTTGCAAAAAACATGACCGACAAATTCCCGTATCCATATTCAGAAATCGACGGGAAAGCATTTATTGAATTTACAACCAAAGACTTGCCAATTCATCTTTTTGCCATAGACATTGACGGAAAAGCAATTGGGGGCATCGGAATTCATCCGCAAGACGACATCCGCAGAAATAATGCCGAACTTGGTTATTGGTTGGCTGAACCATTTTGGGGACAGGGCATCATCAGTAATGCCATAAAACAACTGGTTGACTTTGCTTTTTCTACTTATGACATTAACCGCGTATTTGCCATTCCATTTGGGACAAATATTGCTTCACAAAAAGTTTTAGAAAAGAATAATTTTATTTTGGAAGGAAAATTTGACAAAGTTCTTATAAAAAATGGCGTATTGTTAGATGAACTAATTTATGCCATCAGACGTGAAAATTGGAAAAAATAAACAATGAAGATAATTAAAGACCAACTGGGAAGAGAATTTTCTGTTTCCAAAAATCCTAAAAGAGTCATATCATTGGTACCTTCACAAACTGAATTGCTTTGTGATTTGAATTTAGAAAATGAGCTGGTAGGAATTACAAAATTCTGTGTGCATCCTTATCAGTTGAAATCGACGAAGACCATTGTCGGCGGCACAAAAAAAGTAGATTTCGAAAAAATAAGAGCCTTAAATCCTGATTTTATTCTTTGCAATAAAGAAGAAAACACCTACGATTTTCTTCCTGAACTTGAAAAAATTGCACCTACTTATTTTTCCGACATCACCACTATTGAAGACAGTATCAATTTCATTTTAAGCCTGGGAACTATTTTAAACAGAAGAACGGAAAGTCAAAATTTGGTCGAAAAAATAAACTTCAAACTCACCGATTTTAAAGAATTCATCAAAACAAAACCAAATCGAAAAGTGGCCTATTTTATTTGGGCAAAACCTTGGATGGTTGCAGGAAACGACACTTATATCAACCAAATGTTACAACTTAACAAGTTTGAAAACATTTACCAAAATATGAGCCGGTATCCAAAAATTGAAATTGATAAAATCAGGTACGAAGGTGATCCTGAAGTCATTATTTTGTCTTCAGAACCATTTCCTTTTAAAGATGAACATGCCTTGGAAATTTCAAGTTTTACAAATCGTTCCATCACAGTTTTTGCAGATGGTGAAATGTTCAGCTGGCACGGATCGAGATTGCTTTTGGCATTTGACTATTTTAAAGCCTTGCACAAAAAATTGGACAGCCATTTTTAAGCTTCATTTAAAAAAATTACGTCATTCTGAACTTGTTTCAGTTTCTCAACAATAATATATCTTCACAAAATGTGATTCTGAAACAAGTTCATAATGACGGTATTCAAAACTTAAAATTTTAAATTAAGTGTTATTAATCCTGCAGCGCAAAAACCCTTTTTAACAAATCGGAAGTACGTTTGGCAATACTCGCCCTTATTCCTCTTTCTTCAACTTCAACCATCGTGAAAACACCTTTTAAGGCTTCGTTGGTCACATAATCGGTTAAATCCGGATTTACATCAGCCGTTAATGGCAAATTATTATACTTCGTAATCAAATCTGCCCAAATTTTATCGGCGCCCACTTTTTTAAACGAATTGTTGATGATTGGATTGAATTTTTGGTACAATGCTGCTGAAGTAGCGCTTTTCAAATAAAGGGTTGCCGAATTTTTATCGCCCAATAAAATGTTCTTCGCATCAACAAATGTCATACCTGTTATGGCATCAGTAAAAATAGGAATAGCTTCTCCAACAGCATCTTCTGCAGCACGGTTCAACACTCGCAATCCTTCATCAGCCAAGCTTGACAAACCCATAGCTCTTAAAGTACGATCTACTTTTTGCAATTCTGCAGGCAATAAAATTTTAACCATTTCATTTTTAAAAAACCCATCCTGAACCGCCAAAGTGGTTACCTGATTCGAAACTCCGTTTTGTAAAGCCTCCTTTAGACCGGCCGCAATTTGAAAATTTGTAATTTCTCCATTTGGCATTTGACTAATTACCTGCTGTAATTCTGCACAGGCAGAAAGTTGAAACACAACCATCACCAAAAGTATTTTTTTTAACATCGTTTTGTTTTTTATTTTGTTATTTATTCAAATTTAACGCTTAATGCTGTCTGTTTTCTTGTCATAGCCAAACGGACAATGCTTGCAACCGCTTTTACAGCAATATCCTCTTTTCAAATGATATTTTTCCGTAAAAACCCGGTAGCCTTCTTCATTGGTATAATAATCTTCTTCTGAAGGAAATGGTTTTTCAAGCATAGATTCCGCAAAAATAATCAATTAATTCTATTCATTCATTTTTCAAAAGAATTCAAAATGAATTTAATTTAAAATGGAAGTGGCAATTATTAGTCCAAACTTCATTTAATACTATTTTTCTATTTTAAAATAGAAACAATCGATTTCTATTATTAAATGATTTTATTTAGATTTGTTTGATTGAATTTATTGAAGAATGATTGAAATTGCTTCAAAATTATTAAATCATAACTATTTAAATGGACACCTTATTGTTGAAATCTGTTTTTATATCAAGCAAAAAGCATAAATTATCTTTGCTCATTTCAAGTAAAGAGGTTACTGCATTATCAGATTTTTTGGAAATCACCATCAATGAAAAAGTGCTTATCCTAAATACGAATCTCGGCATAGAAATTTATTACCATTCTGATATAGATTACAGCAATTTAATCACACATTCTTTTTTATTAATTGCATCAAAACAAGGAAACCAAACTACCGAATACAGGATTGCGCCTTTCAGAACATTTCCGGAATTAAAAAATGGTCTGCAACAAATGCTGATAAGATTGAATTCAATGCCGTTGGCTTTTAATTGCTATTCCAAGAGCATCATACACCAGCTGAACAAGAATTATGAAAAAAACAATCAGCTAATTGGGTCACTTTTTTCAATTTGGAATAAAATTTTATTGCTGATAAACTTGAATGAGCAATCAAACCAAAGATTAAAACAATTTGAAAAAACATTGGAAGAATTTGGCGATAAAAGTAATGTGAATGCAATTTTAAAACAATTAATAGCAAACGCAACAAACGCGATGCGCCAAAACTGATCACAAAAAAACGTTCTGAAATTTCAGAACGTTTTTAAATTTTTAAGTTAATTCTTTTGAAATAAAATTATTTTTCTTTTCCCGGAGGATATTGCGCCATAATTTCTGCAACAAATTCTTTGATTTTTTCTTCCTTTTTAGCAACATTTCCAGTGATGGACAAAGCTCCACTACCAATTCCCTGCCAAGCCAATTCTTTTTTATTCGCATCAATTAAATCAATAAATAAGGTTCCTTCTGTGTATTTAGAAATCTGCGTTCCAAAATTTGGTCCGTAATACCATGGGTGCCAACCGTAATAAAAGTTATTATTGTATACGTCCACTTTTTGTACTGATTTTGCGAATATATTAACAAGTAAATCCGGCTCGTCAGATTTTGTAAATCCTTTTGCAAGCAATTCACTTTCAATGGCCTTTAAAATTCTTCGTTTATCTAAATCAGAAATTTCTGCTTTGTCAATTCCTTTTTTATAAAAAGCGAATGTTTTATACTTAGAAAAATCGGCAGTTGTATCATAATCGGTTGAAACTCTAATAGAGCTGCAAGAGGTTACAAAAAAAATTAAAGCTAACGGAAGTAATTTTAAAGCTTTCATATATATACAATTTTAATTATTAAAATAAATCTTTCAAGATTTGGTCATCAACTAAATTAGGCAAAGTCACTTTTAAATTTGGCTCCATTTCCATCGCTCTTTTTATGGCAAATACGGCACCTTCATTTCTTGCCCAATTTCGGCGGGCAATCCCATTGTTTACATCCCAAAAAAGCATGCTTTTCAACCGCTTTTCGGCCTCTAAACTACCATCAAGAACCATACCAAATCCGCCGTTCATGACCTCTCCCCAGCCCACGCCACCGCCGTTATGAATTGAAACCCAAGTTGCTCCGCGAAAACTGTCGCCAATTACATTTTGAATGGCCATATCAGCCGTAAATTTGGACCCGTCGTAAATATTTGAAGTTTCCCGGTAAGGAGAATCTGTTCCGGAAACATCGTGATGGTCACGTCCCAAAACAATAGGCTGTGAAATGTCTCCGTTTTTTATGGCATTGTTAAAAGCTTCTGCAATTTTCATACGCCCTTCCGCATCGGCGTATAAAATTCTGGCTTGCGAGCCTACCACCAATTTATTTTTCTGCGCACCTTTTATCCACTGAATATTATCGGTCATTTGCTGCTGAATCTCTGTTGGAGAATTTTTTCTGATTTCTTCCAAAACTTCACAGGCAATGGCATCCGTTTTTTGTAAATCGGCCGGATTTGCGCTTGTGCACACCCAGCGAAAAGGTCCAAAACCATAATCGAAACACATCGGCCCCATAATATCCTGCACATAAGACGGATATTTAAAATCGATGCCGTTTTTAGCCATCACATCAGCTCCTGCCCTGCTTGCTTCCAGTAAAAAAGCATTCCCATAATCGAAAAAGTAAGTTCCTTTTGCAGTGTGCTTGTTGATTGCCAAAACTTGTCTTCTCAAACTTTCCTGAACTTTTTCTTTAAATAATGCAGGATTTTCAACCATCATCACATTAGATTCCTCAAAAGAAATTCCTGCCGGATAATACCCTCCGGCCCAAGGATTGTGCAGCGAAGTTTGATCGGAACCCAAATCTACATACACATTTTCTTCTGCAAATTTCTCCCAAACCTCTACGATATTTCCTAAAAAAGCAATGGAAACCACTTCCTTGTTTTCTTTGGCGCTTTTAACCCTTGCAGCCAGTTCATTTAAATCGGTAATTTTTTCATCTATCCAACCTTGCGACAGACGAATTTCTGTAATTTTCGGATTCACTTCGGCACAAACCGTTATACAGCCGGCAATATTTCCCGCTTTTGGCTGTGCGCCGCTCATTCCTCCCAAACCGGAAGTCAGGAATAATTTACCTGCCAAAGTTTCTCCATTTTTGGCAATTTTTCGGCCTGCATTTAATACGGTAATTGTGGTGCCGTGCACAATTCCTTGGGGACCAATATACATATAACTGCCGGCAGTCATTTGTCCGTATTGCGTTACGCCCAGAGCATTGTATTTTTCCCAGTCGTTTTGTTTGCTGTAATTTGGAATCATCATTCCGTTGGTTACCACCACTCTTGGCGCATTGGCATTGGAAGGAAACAAACCCATCGGATGGCCGGAATACATTATCAACGTTTGCTCGTTGTTCATTTCCGACAAGTATTTCATGGTCAATAAATATTGCGCCCAATTTTGAAAAACAGCGCCGTTGCCTCCATACGTAATTAATTCGTGAGGATGCTGCGCCACGGCTTCATCCAAATTATTCTGAATCATATGCATAATGGCTTTTGCCTGAACAGAGTTTCCGGGATATTCGTTTATTGGCCGTGCATAAAACTGATAATCGGGACGAAAACGATACATATAAATACGTCCGTATTCTTTTAATTCCTCCGCAAATTCCTTCGCTAAAAAAGGGTGGTGTTTTTTGTCAAAATACCGCAACGCATTTCTGATTGCGAGCTCTTTTTCTTCAATCGACAAAATATCCATGCGTTTTGGCGCGTGATTTATTGCTTTTTCGTAGGTTTTTTTTGAAGGCAATTCAGAAGGAATTCCTTGATTTATCTGGTCTTGAAATGTCATTTTATTGAAATTTAACAGAAACAAATTTACAATTATTTAAGAGAATTGCATCAGTGATTTTTTCTCACAGTTCAACCCTTGTTAAATTGTATTTTTTGCTATTTCCACAGAAATTTTAGACAGCTCTCAGTTTAAATCGTTTTATAAAATTCATTATATTTGTTAGGTTCACACTAACCATTATAACCATTATCATATGAAAATCTCTTTTCTAAGGATATTTAGCCTGTCCTTTTTATTTATGCTGATTTATAGCCCAATGATGGCCATAGACACAAAAGACACCCGCTTGCTTGCCGAGCCGGCCATTAGTAAAACCCATATCGCCTTCATTTATGCCGAAGACCTTTGGATTGCCAATAAAGATGGTTCCAATCCAAGGCGACTCACTGTGGATGAAGGCGTGGAATCGAACCCTGTATTTTCGCCTGATGGCAGCATGATTGCCTTTAATGCGCAATATGACGGCAATACAGATGTGTATATTGTGCCTGTTTCGGGCGGTGTTCCCAAACGCCTTACCTGGCATCCTTATAATGACTTAGTGAGGGGTTTCACGCCAAACGGCCAACAAGTTTTGTTTACTTCTCAACGCAATACTTTTACCAACAGATATTCACAACTATTTACCATTGAAATTGCCAACGGAAAAGTAACAACGTTGGACATTCCCAATGCTTTTTGGGCGTCTTACAGTCCGGACGGCAATCAAATCGCGTACACGCCAATAGCCGACAGGTTTAAGCAGTGGAAACATTATCGCGGAGGCACAATGAGCAAAATTTGGATTTACGAAAATAGCAATCATGCCGTGGCCGAAATCCCAAAACCTAATGGCGGCAGCAACGATTCGCAACCGGTTTTGATTGGTAAAACTGTATATTTCATAAGCGACCGTAATGGAGAATTTAATCTTTTTAGTTTTGCGCAAGACAACAAGGAAATCAAACAACTGACCAATTTTAAAGATTTTCCGATTATAAAAATTTCTGCTTCCGATGGTGAAATCATTTTTGAACAGGCCGGATATCTTCATCTTTTTAATGTTGCCAGCGGAAATACCTCCAGAATCAAAGTTGGCATCGCCACTGATTTATTGGAACATCGATCCAGATTTGTAACAGGAAATAATTATATCCGCAGTGCAAACATTTCTCCATCCGGAGCTCGCATGGTGGTCGATTTTAGAGGAGAAATCATCACGATTCCTGCTAAAAAAGGCGATGCTCTAAACTTAACAAATACACCGGGAACACACGAAAAATATCCTGCCTGGTCACCCGACGGTAAACAAATTGCCTATTTTTCTGATGCGAGCGGAGAATATGCGCTGCATATAAAAAATGCAAGCGGAGAAAGCACTTCAAAAATAATTGCTTTGAACGGTTCGGGATTTTATGCGAACATTCATTGGTCGCCGAACAGCAAAAAAATCTGTTTTGTAGACAATGGCCGAAACTTTTATTTGGTTGATATTGCCAGCGGAAAATCAACTAAAATTGCTACTGATGCTGTTTATTTGCCAGGTGCTTTCCGTGAACTTTTTGGCAGTTGGTCTGCAGATTCCGGTTGGATAGCCTACACCATCATCACAGAAACCAATTTTGAACAGGCTTACTTATATTCTATTTCCGAAAATAAATCATATCCGGTTTCAGATGGTTTATCAAACGTCAGCAATCCAGTTTTTGACCCAAGCGGCAAGTATTTATATTTATTTGCTTCTACTGATGCCGGACCCGTAGTTAACTGGTTTGATCTGTCCAATCAGGATATGAAAGCAAGCAATTCCTTGTATCTTGTCACCCTTCAAAAGAGTACAGTATCACCTTTTGCCAAAGAAAATGATGTGGAGGAAATTGCTGATAAAAGCAAAGAAGAAGATAAAAAGGATGATAAAAAGGAAAATATAAACATTCCTCCGCTTAGCATTGATTGGGAAGGCATCTCGAACAGAATTGTTTCCATACCAATTCCTTCAGGCAATTACAGAAATCTGCAAGTACCTAAAGAAGGAGAATTGTATTATTTAGCGCAAGCTTCAAATGATGATAAAACAACGCTTCATAAATATGAATTAAAGAAAAGAAAAGGTGAGGCCATTATGCCTGCAGATGATTATATTATTGCAGCTAAAGGAACAAAAACACTTTACCAAATCAAAGATAAATGGGGAATTGCCGATACCGGAAAAAAACCTGAAGATGATGCAGTTGTGAACACCGGAGCGGTGCAGGTAAAAATTGAACCGCTTGCAGAATGGTCTAATATTTTTGACGAAGCCTGGCGCGTTAACCGAGATTATTTCTATGATCCTGGCATGCACGGTGCAGATTGGAACGCTATGAAAATAAAATATGCAGCTTTTCTCCCTCACTTATCCAGCAAAGGTGATCTTTACAGGGTTATGGAGTGGATGTTTAGCGAGTTGTCGGTTGGACATCACCGTTTTTCAAGTACAGGCGACAGCATGAAAAAAGCTAAAAATATTGTTGGCGGACTTTTGGGTGCAGATTATGAAGTTTTGAATAACCGCTACCGCATCAAAAAAATCTATGGCGGACTGAACTGGACTCCTGAATTGCGTTCGCCGCTTACCGAACCTGGCGTAGATATTAAAGTAGGTGATTACATTTTGGAAGTGAATGGCAAACCCGTTATAGCAAATGATAATTTCTTTAGCTTTTTTGAAAATACAGCTGATAAGTTAACTGTGCTAACGGTTTCTTCAAATCCCAATATGACCAATTCAAGGAAAATTACGGTTACGCCAATAGCATCAGAAATGACTTTACGCAACAGGGATTGGGTTGAAGGCAATATCAAAAAAGTGAATGATGCCACCAATGGACAAGTCGCTTATGTTTATGTGCCAAATACAACCACCCAAGGTCATGAATATTTCAAGCGCTATTTCTTTCCGCAAGCAAATAAACCTGCAATCATTATTGACGAACGCTTCAATGGCGGCGGCCAGTTGGCAGATTATTATATCGATATTTTAAAACGTCCGCTGCAATCGTACTGGAGTTATCGTTACGGAAAAGACCAGAAAGCACCTAACGCTTCCATACAAGGTCCAAAAGTTTTGCTTATCGATGAAACTGCCGGTTCGGGAGGTGATTACTTTCCTTATTTGTTCAGAAAAAATAATTTGGGAACCATTATCGGTAAAACCACCTGGGGAGGATTGGTAGGTATTTTAGGATATCCGGAGTTTATTGATGGCGGAATTGTCACTTCACCAAACTTGGCTTTCTATGATGAAAAAGGATTTGGTATAGAAAATGAAGGAGTTGCACCGGATATTGAAGTTGAACAATGGCCTGCCGAAGTAATTCAGGGAAAAGATCCGCAATTGGAAAAAGCCATCCAAGTTGTTTTAGAACAGTTGAAAGCCAATCCTCCAAAAAAGATGGAAACACCGCCTTATCCTATTAAAACAAAAAATTAAATAATTGATTTAGAACAATATAAAAATATAATTTAAAACAAATGGTATGGCAAATCAATTTTGAGATTATGCCATACCATTTTTTATCATTTATCCGCGTAATTCATAAATCTTATATAATTTGGTTTAATTTTTGAACATTGCATTTAATATGATTGTCGTTTTTAAATACATCATTCCGAAGAATTATTCCGGATTAACAATTTTCCCTTTTATCTTCTTACGAAATAAGAAAAGCATTCATGATACCTTGTTTTTAAACCACGAAAAAATTCATTTAAAACAACAAATTGAATTGCTTTGGATTTTCTTTTTTGTCTGGTATTTTATAGAATACTGCATCAGGATGTATCAATATAAAAACCATGAATTCGCCTATAAAAACATCAGTTTTGAAAAAGAAGCCTATAAAAATGAGCGCGATTTAAATTATTTAGAATCGAGAAAATCGTTTGCTTTTTTAAAGTATATTTAGCTTTTTGATTCTTTTTTTGTGCTTTATGATACTTTTTTGAATTTTTGTTTGGTTTTTATCAATAGAAACATTTTACAAATAAAATCTCAATAACCGCCGATTAATTAAAACTTATTAATTTTTGTAAATTGCGGCATACAATTAAACATAAAATGGATACAATTACACCTTATAAACCAAAAAATAAAGTCAGAATAGTTACAGCCGCTTCCCTTTTTGACGGTCACGATGCCGCCATCAATATTATGCGAAGAATTATTCAGGCCACCGGCGTAGAAGTGATTCACCTGGGGCACGACAGAAGTGTTGAAGAAGTGGTAAATTGTGCCATTGAGGAAGATGCCAACGCGATTGCGATGACTTCCTACCAAGGCGGACATATAGAATATTTTAAATATATGTACGATCTGCTTCAGGAAAAAGGCGCACCACAAATTAAAATATTTGGCGGAGGCGGCGGTGTAATTCTTCCTGAAGAAGTGAAGGAATTGGAAAATTATGGCATTTCAAAAATTTATTCCCCAGATGACGGCAGAAGTATGGGTTTGCAGGGAATGATTAATGATATGATTTCACTTTGCGATTTTCCAACTGGAGAAATTGTTGATTTTACTGTTGCCGATTTGGCCGGGAAAAATCCGATGCAATTGGCAAAAGCCATTTCTGCTGCTGAAAATTTCTCTGAAAAACATCCCGATTTTATCAATGAAGTTAAAACTGCGTCAAAAAAATCAGAAACACCGGTTTTGGGAATTACAGGTACAGGCGGTTCAGGAAAATCGTCAATGGTTGATGAGTTGGTGAGAAGATATCTAATAGATTTTCCAGAAAAAACAATCGCCATTGTTTCGGTTGATCCTTCAAAAAGGAAAACGGGCGGCGCTTTGTTGGGCGACAGAATTAGAATGAACTCCATAAAAAACGACCGGGTTTATATGCGTTCACTGGCCACGCGCCAATCCAATTTGGCCTTGTCTAAACACGTGAGCATTGCCGTTGATATCTTAAAAGTTGCCCATTTTGATATGGTGATTTTAGAAACTTCGGGAATTGGACAAAGCGATACCGAAATTTTAGACCATTCAGATGTTTCTTTGTATGTGATGACGCCAGAATACGGTGCCGCAACGCAATTGGAAAAAATTGATATGATTGATTTTGCCGATGTAATTGCGCTCAATAAATTTGATAAACGCGGCGCTTTGGATGCCTTGCGCGACGTGAAAAAACAATACCAGCGCAACCATAATTTATGGGAAAGCAGCGTTGATTCTATGCCAGTTTATGGCTCCATCGCTTCTCAGTTTAACGACCCGGGAACCAATGAATTGTATCAGGTTCTCATCAAAAAAATTAACGGAAAAACAGGCACGCATTTTAAAAGCACTTTTGAAGTTGCTGATAAAATAAGCGAAAAGCAATATATTATTCCGCCAAACCGAGTGCGTTATTTGTCGGAAATCACCGAAAATAACAGGGCTTACAACCAAAACGCGAAAAAACAAAAACAGATTGCGCAAAAGTTGTTCGGGATTTATAAAACCATTTGTTCCGTTGCACTAGTTTCGGCTGAAACGGAATTAACACATCTAACTAAAATTGGCGTAAACGAAGAGCAGATTCTGAAACAAGTTCAGAATGACGACACAAAACTATTTCTGTCGCTTTTGTTCAAAGAATTTGCCCGCGTGAAAATGGATTTGAATCCTTACAACTGGGAACTCATTTTAAATTGGGAAACCAAAAAACAATCCTATAAAAATGAAGTCTTTACTTTCAATGTTCGCGGAAAAGAATTAAACATAAAAACACACAGCGAATCTTTATCTCACACGCAAATTCCTAAAATTTCCCTGCCAAAATACGAGGCTTGGGGCGATTTGTTGTTGTGGACTTTGGAAGAAAATGTTCCAGGTGAATTTCCTTATACCGCAGGGTTGTTTCCGTTTAAAAGAACAGGCGAAGATCCTGCAAGAATGTTTGCCGGCGAAGGCGGACCAGAGCGCACGAACCGACGTTTTCATTACGTGAGTTTGGGACTTCCGGCCAAACGTTTGTCCACCGCATTTGATTCCGTGACTTTATATGGAAACGATCCGCACAGCCGTCCCGATATTTATGGAAAAATTGGAAATGCAGGTGTTTCCATTTGCTGTTTGGATGATGCTAAAAAATTATATTCCGGGTTCGATTTGACAAACGCAATGACTTCAGTTTCTATGACTATTAACGGTCCGGCTCCAATGATGCTGGCGTTTTTTATGAATGCGGCCATAGACCAGGAATGTGAAAAATATATTGCAAAAAACGAACTTGAAAAGGAAATTGAAGAAAAAATAAAAGCAATTTATAAGAAAAAAGGCATTGCCCGTCCGCAATATCAAGGCGAATTGCCGGAAGGAAATAACGGATTGGGTTTGCAATTGCTGGGCGTTACCGGAGATGAAGTTTTGCCAATTGAAATTTATAAAAAAATTAAAACAGAAACTATTTCTAAAGTCCGAGGAACGGTACAAGCCGATATTTTAAAAGAAGATCAGGCGCAAAATACCTGTATTTTTTCTACGGAATTTGCGTTACGCTTGATGGGCGATGTGCAGGAATATTTTATTACCAACAACATCATCAATTTTTATTCGGTTTCCATTTCCGGATATCATATTGCAGAAGCAGGCGCCAACCCAATTTCGCAATTGGCATTTACCTTGGCAAACGGATTTACCTATGTTGAATATTATTTATCAAGAGGAATGGATATTAATGAATTCGGACCGAATTTATCCTTCTTCTTTTCTAACGGCGTTGATCCGGAATATGCAGTAATTGGAAGGGTTGCCCGCAAAATTTGGGCGAAAGCCATGAAAGAAAAATACGGCGCCAATTCAAGAGCCCAAATGATGAAATACCACATTCAAACTTCGGGAAGAAGTTTGCATGCACAGGAAATTGACTTTAACGACATTCGTACCACCTTGCAGGCTTTGTATGCCATTTACGACAATTGCAACAGTTTGCACACCAATGCTTATGACGAAGCAATTACCACGCCTACCGAAGAAAGTGTACGCAGGGCGATGGCTATTCAGCTGATTATCAACAAAGAATTGGGCTTGACCAAAAATGAAAATCCGATTCAGGGTTCCTTTATTATTGAAGAGTTGACCGATTTGGTGGAAGAAGCTATTTATGCCGAATTTGACAGAATTACGGAACGCGGCGGTGTTTTGGGTGCGATGGAAACCATGTACCAACGCAGTAAAATTCAGGAAGAAAGTTTGTATTACGAAACCTTAAAGCACAATGGTGAATTTCCGATTATTGGTGTAAACACGTTTTTAAGCAGCAAAGGTTCCCCAACAGTGTTGCCACAAGAAGTTATCAGGGCCACTGAAAAGGAAAAACAATACCAAATTACGGTTGTTGAAAACTTAAACAAAGCAAATGCTTCCGCAGTAAAAGAACATATTGCCTTGTTAAGACAAAAAGCCGTGAATAACGAAAATATTTTTGAGCAATTAATGGAAGCCTGTAAAGTGTGTTCTATCGGACAAATTACGGAAGCTTTGTTCGAAGTTGGCGGACAGTACAGGAGAAATATGTAGGTTTTTTGGCTGTGGTTGTTTCTAGTTTCAATTTTCAAGTTGTCGATGCCTAAATAACCTTGACCGAATTTGACAATTTAAAACTTTAGCAATAGTGGTAAGAAATTTAGGGTTTTCCCTTCTGATGTTTTAACTTCTCAAGCATTTCGCCCATTTTTTCGTGCACTTTATTGATGGCTTTCAGCGGTCGAACCATCACTTTGAAACTGATGATTTTCCCGTCATCATTTAGCTCAATCATGTCTACGCCATTTACCGTTACGCCATCAATCATCGTGACAAATTCTAAAATAAATTGTTTGTCGTCAATAACTTGTTTCACATACATAAAATTAGAATTTTCGTCGCCAAATACTTCCATTGCCGCCATTAAATACAATTTTGTAATTTGTTTTCCTTCCTGAGGTACCCAAACAATTGGTGAATAAAAAATTACCTCATCTGACAAAAGTTCGTCTAATATTTTAGGATTTTTGGTTGCTAAAAATGTGTGCCAGCTTTTTAAGGATGTGTTCATAGTGTTATTTGTTGTTTTAATATTCTCTAATTGCTTGTTATAAAAAGGATTACAAAACTTCGCTATCAGCCATATAATATAGCTATTTCTAATCAGGAATTTTCAAATCTTCGCTGAATTTCATTTTCGGTTGTTGAGGAAAATTTTCCTTATAAATTAAACATTCTGTCAAATTTCGGATTAAGGAAAAATACAATTTTTTGGGTTACAAATAGCAATATTCGTTCACGAAAAAATCGTTTTTTGTTGTTCAGAATAATTACAAACTTAACCAATTTCTGTTTTTTTATGGTGTGAACGCAGCATAACTGACATATTTGCAGATTATAATTGATTCTCGAGACTATTATTTAAAAATAACACTAAAACCGGGCTTTACCATTGTTAGAGGGCTACAGCAACAATCTTTCATTTCATATTTAATCAAATATCGGATTATAAATATCTACGTTGTTTTTTTGGTCCTTTGGCTTGATTTTGGCAGCTAATGTAAGTCTAAGTTTAAATTTAAATATTTGCTGCATAAAAATTATGTAAAGAATATTTTTTAAAATTAAAATATATTATATGACTCAAGTTAAAGACAACGACACAGTAAAAGTACATTACACCGGTAAATTATCAGACGGACAAGTTTTTGACAGTTCTGAAGGAAAAGAACCGTTAGAATTTACTATAGGAAAAGGACAGATTATCCCAGGCTTTGAAAAAGGGTTAATCGACATGAAATTAAACGAGAAAAAAACCATTACAGTAGTTAAAGAGGAAGCGTATGGTGCTATCAATAACGATTTAAGACAAGCAGTAAAAAGAAGCGAACTTCCCCAAGATATGACTCCAGAAGTTGGTATGGGACTTGTTTCAAAATCGCCGGAAGGACAAGAAATGAATCTGCTTGTGGTTGAAGTTAGTGAGGAAAGCATCGTTGTAGACGGAAATCATCCTTTAGCAGGCAAAGACCTTATTTTTGATCTTGAAGTGGTAGAAATTAAAGATTCAGTAATTATAGAATAAAATAGTAGCCTATTTTTGAATTAACTCAAAACCCTTGTTGAATAAGCTTCAGCAAGGGTTTTTTCAATATTTATGAATGTTAACGATTACATACTTTTTCTAATAATATAATGTATGCTTTGTAATGCTGAACTTTTGCTATTAAATTCCACATCAAAAAAAAGAAATAAGTATGTTATTTCTTTAAAAAGGACTGTAACCAATACCCCGATTTTTTTATAGTTCTTTTTTGGGTGTCAAAATCATTGTGAATAATGCCAAATCTAGGTTTAAATCCTTCTGCCCATTCAAAATTATCAACCAAAGTCCAAATAAAATAACCTTTTAGTTTTAAGCCATTTTTAATGGCCTTTTCACAAATTTTAAATGTTTTTTTGAAATATTTGATTCGATTTTTATCTTTTACTTTTCCTTGAATCAGTTCATCATCAAAACAAACACCTGATTCTGTTATATAAATATGTTTTACATTTTTATATTTGCTAAATTTTTTAAGCATTTTAGACAAACCCTTAGGGTATATTTCCATACCCATATTGTTTACTTTTACATTTCTTTTTACAGCAGGTATTTCATTGGCAAATAATATAGGAGGAAATAAGCTATGTTGCGCTACAATTCTGAAATAGTACTGAATTCCTATAAAATCAAAGTTAAATTTCATTAATTCTTCATCTCCCTCTTTAAAATATTTTTCTATCCGGTTTAAACCAGGAATTTCTTTTGTAGGATAACCCAATCCTAAAGAAGGTTCAATAAAAAATCTGTTAAATATAACATCAAGCCTTTTTGTAGCATTGATATGTCTTCTGAATAAATTTTTTGGAGTCACTACAGCGCAAGAAAATGTTGTGCCAATATTTGCATCGGGGACGTTTTTTCGAATAATTCTGCCTCCTTCAGCTTGACATAAAGTTGCATAATGTGCCGCCGGCAAAAAAAACTTGAGGCCTTTTTTTCCGGGAGCGTGAAGACCTAAAAAATAACCCAAGCCGATAAAACTCATAGGCTCATTAAGTACAATCCAATTTCTAATTTTTGTTCCAAATTCTTTTGTGCAAAAGTCAGTGTAAGAAGAAAACCAATTGATAATTTCCCTATTAGCCCAACCTCCCTGATCTTGTAAAGCTTGCGGCAAATCCCAATGGTACAGTGTAACCCAAGGTTCTATCTCGTTTTCAATACAACAATCAATAATTTTGTGATAATAATCGATGCCTTTTTGATTAGATTCACCAATTCCCAGAGGGAAAATTCTAGACCAAGAAATTGAAAAACGAAAAGCACCCAAATTCAATTCTTTAATTTTTTTTATATCATCTTCGTAATTATTGTAAAAATCAGTAGCTGTATTTGCATTTCCATTTGGGAATTTTTTATTGTTGGTAAACGTATCCCAAATAGAATTTTCTTTTCCATCTTTATCCCAGGCGCCTTCACTTTGATAAGCAGAGGAAGCCACACCCCAAATAAATTTTTTGGGAAAATTCTTTACATGAATCTTATTAAAAGACATTCTTGTTATTATTTAAAATATGCTGCAGTAAAATTACGTAGTGTTTTTCTGTAAAATAGTTTTCTTTGCTAAGAGCATATTAAGTTTACGCTAAGAAAATGTTTCCATCGCCGTTTTGGCATTCTTCCTCTTTTTTAAACGCAAAAAAATAAATCGTTAGACTAGTTAAAAAGCACTATCCTTCTTTATTTTTTGGATTTTCATTTGATTCCGGGATTTCATTTTCTGTTGGTGGTGCAAAATTTCCGTGTTCATCAAATAGCTCGTCAAATTCCGGGTTGTGGGAAAATTCAAATTTTTCGGCTTGTGGACCCGTTTTTTTGAAGATGAAGGCAAAAATAAATCCTACCAAAAATCCGGATGAATGACCTTCCCAAGAAATTTCTTCTTTTATCGGAAAAATGTACCAAACAGTGCTTCCATATAAAAAAACCACAATTAAAGAAACTGCCGCCAAGCGATAATATTTTCGGAAAACGCCGCTAAAAAAAATAAAACTCACCAAAAAATAAACAACACCGCTGGCCCCAATATGATAGGACGGCCGCGCAAAAGACCAGGTTAAGAGTCCGGTTAAAAAAATGCCCCACAACAAAACTTTTGTGGCAATGTCTTCATAAAAATAGTACAAACTTGCCAGCATCACCAATAAAGGAATGGAGTTGCTGAACAAATGTTCGAAACTGCTGTGCAAAAACGGCGAAAAAAGGATGCCACGCAAACCTGTTAATGTTTGCGGATAAATACCGTAACGGTTAAAATTATTTCCAAATTTTATTTCAAGAAAGTACAAAAGCCAAATTGAAAAAACGGCAATAACAGGAATGAGGACAAATTTTTTAGAGAATATGGATTCGCTTTTTGGCATTTATAAATTAAATTTTGAATGGATGAATTTAAAAAAATTTTACCATTAATCGCACTTATTTAATTGACTATTTTTGCATTAGGGATAGTAGTGATATCCTTTTTTATTTTTCATAAAAAAGATTTAACGAATAGCCCGACACAAATGTAATGCAGTGTAATGCCCAACAAATTTTTATGCTTATTTTTACGCTATGAATGAGCCATTAGCCGAACGCATACGTCCGAAAACCTTAGATGATTACATTAGCCAGCAACATTTGGTGGGTAAAACCGGCGCGTTGACCGAGCATATTAAGCGTGGCATTATTCCGTCACTGATTTTTTGGGGACCGCCGGGAATTGGGAAAACCACGCTTGCCAATATCATTGCAAAGGAATCCAAAAGGCCTTTTTATACGCTGAGCGCCATAAGTTCGGGCGTTAAAGATGTACGCGAAATTATTGAAAAAGCCAAGCAAAGCGGCGGATTGTTCGCCGAAAAAAATCCGATTTTATTTATTGATGAGATTCACCGTTTCAGCAAATCGCAACAGGACTCACTGCTGGGCGCGGTTGAAAAAGGTTGGGTAACGTTGATTGGCGCAACTACTGAAAATCCGAGTTTTGAAGTAATTCCGGCATTGTTGTCGCGTTGCCAGGTTTATGTGTTGAATTCATTCAGCAAAAAAGATTTGGAAGATTTGCTGCAACGCGCTTTAAAAGAAGACGCTTATATTGCCAAAAAAAATATTATTATTGAAGAAACCGAAGCTTTGTTGCGGGTTTCGGGAGGCGATGCG
>JAWOHJ010000276.1:0-5172 GCA_046485225.1 Lutibacter sp.
TTTCTTTATCCCTTAACGGATCAATTGTGGTATCAACGTGAATAATATTGTCATTGTCAAAACAACGAATTACGTGAATAATGGCATCCGTTTCTCTAATATTTCCTAAAAACTGATTTCCCAATCCTTCTCCTTTGCTTGCGCCGCGAACCAGTCCTGCAATATCAACAATATCAACTGTTGCAGTTTGAACACGAATAGGTTTTACCAATTCTTCCAATTTCGTTAATCGGCTGTCCGGCACATTTACCACCCCAATATTTGGTTCAATGGTACAAAACGGAAAATTGGCGCTTTGCGCTTTTGCATTGGACAAACAATTAAATAAAGTCGATTTTCCTACGTTTGGCAATCCTACTATTCCAGCTTTCATATGTTAATAATTATTTTATTTTTTAGGTCTTATGTAATTCGCATATTTTAAAGGAAATTATATTTTATTTCCGTAATGCTCATTTCATATTGAAATTTTTTTATTAATTTTTTCGTCTAAATTCTACTTCAATCAGGAAAATGAAATAACCGCTATTTGAGCTTTACCAAAAGGGTCAGGCTTTCCGCTGCAATCTTTTTTAAGGAAAAACCCTAAAAAAAGGATTTCCTCTTCAAACAAGGTTCACTGAACACCAATTTAAAAAATAATAAAAAGGTGAAGTAATCCTTAACGCAAAATTAGCACCACTTAGAATCTAGCCATTTTTCTATAAAAGCGCTTTTTTACGAGCGTGCAAATATACAGTTTTCAATGATATAAATTTATGAATTTTTGCTTAAATAATGCGCTCAAAATAAACATTTGAAATTTTCATATTTCATTATAAATTGTATATTAGCGATAAACATTAACCAAATTAATAATGAAAAAATTAAACATTCTATTCGTATTTCTATGTTTCTTTGCGAACTTTGCAGTTGCACAGGAACTTATTTCAGGAATTATCAAAGACACTTCAGGCGACCCATTGCCTGGCGCAAGTGTTGTTGAAAAAGGCACTTCAAACGGCACAGTTACCGATTTTAACGGGAATTACAAAATAACCGTAGAAAAAGGAAAAACACTGGTTTTTAGTTTTGTCGGATTTCAATCACAGGAAATTATTGTGACCAAAAACGTCATAAACGTGAGTATGGAAAGTGGTGAACAACTGCGGGAAGTTCAAATTGTGGGCTCAAGAAGTACCAAAAGAACTGCCGTGGATACGCCCGTTCCTGTTGATGTTATTGATGTTAGTCAATTGGCTTCCAAAAACGGAAATGTTGAAATCACCCAAATTCTACAATATGCAGCGCCTTCCTTCAATGCCACAAAACAATCGGGTTCTGATGGTGCCGACCATATTGTGCCAGCATCATTAAGAGGATTAGGCCCTGACCAAACTTTGGTATTAATCAATGGAAAAAGAAGACACCAATCCTCGCTTGTCAATATTTTTGGAACGCGCGGCAGAGGAAACTCGGGAACGGATTTAAATGCAATTCCGGTTGCTGCCATTAAAAGAATTGAGGTATTGCGCGATGGTGCTTCAGCACAATACGGTTCTGATGCCATCGCCGGCGTTATCAATATTGTTTTGAAAGACAATACCGACGGTGTTACCGGTGGAATAACTTATGGCGCATATAGTACAGCTATTGGAGAAGGATGGGAAGAAGAAACCGGAGAAACTTTGCACAATGTGGAAGGAAAAAACAGGTTAGACGGAAAAGACAAACGTTTTGATGGCGAAACCACAAAATTGGATTTGAACTATGGGGTAAAAGTTGGTGAAAAAGGATATATAAATTTTACCACAGAATTATTTTCAAAAGAAAAAACATTGCGTCCGGGTTTTGATTGGAGAAAAGGATATGGAAGCGCTGCCGTTGATGCTTTTAATTTTATGGTTAACGCCATGATTCCTGTTTCTGATAATACAGAAATTTATGCTTTTGGCGGAAAAAACTATCGGGATACCAACGCCAATGCATTCTCCAGAAGCAGTTATGCGGATGGCGACAATCGTTCCGTGCCAAGTTTATATCCTAACGGATTTACGCCACAGATTACTTCCAATATTATAGATGCTTCCGTATCTGCTGGGGTTAGACATACCATGGAAAATGGTTGGAATGTTGATTTTAACAATACTTTTGGAAAAAATAGTTTCCATTATTTTATTAAAAACTCTAATAATGCTTCTTTGAAAGATGCCTCTCCTACCGATTTTGATGCGGGCGGACACAGCCTTTCCCAAAATACCACCGGCGTGGATTTCAATAAATATTTTGAAGATGCCGCAAGCGGAATTAACCTTGCTTTTGGTATGGAGTACAGAACTGAGAATTTTATTATTTTTTCAGGTGAAGAATCTTCTTATGCTTTGTATGATGTGGATGGATTGCCAGTCACAAATCCGGCCACCCAAACAGTCGCTTTTGATTCAAACGGTGATGACCTTCCTGGCGGTTCTCAAGGATTTCCAGGTTACAGTCCGGACAATGAAGTTGACAGAAGCAGAAGCAATTTAGGCCTTTATGTCGATTCTGAATTTAATTTAAGTGATTCTTTCCTGGCTGCTGTTGCTTTTCGTTATGAAGATTACAGCGATTTTGGAAGTACATTCAATTACAAATTGGCGAGCAGGTTTAAAGTAAATGAAAACTTATCATTAAGAGGATCATTGTCCTCTGGTTTTAGAGCGCCTTCTTTGGCTCAATTGTACTACAACTTAATATTTACAAACATTGTGAACGGACAATCATTGACCTCTTTGCTTTCCGCTAACAACAGTACGGTTACAAAAGGTTTTGGCATTGATCAACTGACGGAGGAAAAAGCTTTAAACGGAAGTATTGGATTTACTTATAAAAAAGGCGGATTTACAGCAACAGTTGATGCCTATTCAATTAGCGTTGATGACAGGATTGTGTTAACCGACAATTTTGACGCTTCCGGATTGGGAATTCCTGGCGTTGAAGCAGCCCAGTTTTTTGCAAATGGGGTTGATACAAGAACACAAGGACTCGATTTGGTTTTTACGTATGGCGCTCCAATTAATGGCTATAGCTCCTTTAACGTTGGCTTGATAGGAAATTTAAATAAATTAAAAATTGACAAAATTCACAACGGAAGTTTAAATGAATACACTTTCTTTAGTCCTTTTTCAAGAGCATATCTTGAAGCTGCCGCTCCCGATTATAAATTTGGATTGAATATGGGATACACCAATAAAAAATTCAATGCAAACGTTAATTTAACACAATTTAGCGAAGTGAAATTACAGGATTTTCAATGGGTTGATTCACCAGTAACAACGAAAGCTGAAGCTGATGCATTATATCCTGTGGCAACTGATGTTTATAAAAAGAAAATGATTGTGGATTTAAATTTCTCTTATGAAGTTTCAAAATCACTTACATTCACCGTTGGCGGAAATAACATTTTTAACCAATATGCAACACCGCAATTTGACGGATGGACTGACCAAGGCGGATTGATGGATTCTGTTCAAATGGGTTCAGATGGTGCTTATTTCTTCGGAAGGATTGGGTTTAAACTATAAAATTTAAATTTTAGTCAATATATAAAGAAGGTGTATTTTTAAAAACGCACCTTCTTTTTTATCTTAAGTATTTGATGTAAACAGTTTAATTTCAAAAAGTTCAATAATTTATAGCTACTTATTATGGGCGTTACCCTGCGGGTCGGGCTTTTCGTTACAAACTTTTTTTGCAGAAAATCGCAAAAAGGTTTTTCACTGCAATCCCTAACGCAAATCAAATTACGATTTTTGAATTAAAAATGTCAACAGGGCAAAATTCGTCAATCGTCAATGTAAACCTTGCCTGCCGGCAGGCAGGTCCAAAATTTACTTTGCCCTTTGCGTTATTTTTGCGATTAAAAAGTACTACGAATGCAATGCTAAATATTTATCCACAAATGCCTTAATACCATCTTCAATATTGGTTTCCGGTTTAAAATTGATATAGTTGAATAAACTTTCCACATTCGCATAAGTGCTTTGCACATCGCCTGGCTGCATTGGTTTAAATACCATTTTTCCTTTTTTGCCCAGCGTTTTTTCGATGGCTTTTATAAAATCCATTAAAGCAACCGGACTATTATTACCAACATTAAATAACTGATAAGGTTTTGTACTTTTTGAAGAAGTTGGTTTTTTCGGATTAAACGCCGGATTATTTGCTTTTGGCGCCAATGGTATCAATCGCTTTATGCTTTCAACAATATCACCAACATAGGTGAAATCGCGACTCATATTTCCGTTGTTGAACACTTCAAATTCTTTGTCTTCCACTATAGCTTTTGTAAAAATATGCAACGCCATATCCGGTCTGCCCCAAGGGCCATACACTGTAAAAAACCGCAATCCGGTTGAAGGAATGTTGTATAAATTCGCGTAAGAATGTGCCATCATTTCATTGGCTTTTTTGCTTACGGCATACATCGCCAGCGGATGATCGGTACAATTGTCTTCCTGAAAAGGAATGTCCTCACTTAACCCATAAACAGAACTTGATGAAGCAAACAACAAATGTTCCACCGGAAAAGCCCTGCAGCTTTCCAAAATATTTAAGAATCCGGTAATATTACTGTCCACATAAGCGTGCGGATTTTCCAATGAATACCTCACTCCTGCCTGCGCCGCCAAATTCACCACAAAATCAAATTGCTGTTCTTTGAAGAGATTTTTTAAGGAGATTAAGTCTGTTAAATCCAATTTTATAAAAGAAATACCCGCCAACTTTTGTAACTTATTGTATTCTATGACTTCGGTGTCAAAGCCCAAATCTTTTAAACGCGCATATTTTAGTTGCGGGTCGTAATAATCGTTGATATTGTCCAATCCAACCACTTCATAATTCGATTTTACCAACAGTTTGGCCAAATGATGGCCAATAAAACCGGCCATTCCGGTAATTAATACTTTCTTCATTTAAATGAGATTGGATTTATAATTCAAACAAAAATTAAACTATTTAGCCATACCTCTCAATTGTGGCCGATTTATTTCAGAAAGTATGCTAAAAAATTGAAATATACTGCCTAAATTTGACCTATAATTTGAAAAAAATGAACAAACAATTAATAGAATGCGTACCAAATATTAGTGAAGGACGCGATATTGCCAAAATAAATGCCATTGCTGCCGTTGTTGAAACTGTTGAAGGCGT
>JAWOHJ010000301.1:0-5046 GCA_046485225.1 Lutibacter sp.
CACATAGGCATCGCCTGTAAATAATATTACATCAAGTTCATCCCAACCTCTGAGTTTCACCTCTTTGTTAGTGGTAGGCAACCAATCTGAAAGTTTATTCATCATATTTTGCAAAAATACGCTAAAATTAATAATTCGAAATTATTTCTTTTTATAGATGAGGAATTAGGGATTTCCAATTTAATGAATCAATTATGAATTTAAAATAGTTCATTTTTATTTGAAACCGCGCTAGGGATTATAGTGAAAATCCTTTTTTAATTTGCCTATTTTGGCGAATTAAAAAAGATTGAAACGAAAAGCCCGACCGAAGGGAGCGCCAAAATATTATTTATAAAAAAGGTGAAAGTTATCGGCAGTTTATTTGGTGATATTCAATTCTTGTCCGATACTGATTTCGTTGGAAGCCAGCGCATTGATTTTTTTGAGTTCATCAACCGTTAAGCCATATCTTTTTGAAATGTTGTATAAAGTATCGCCTTTGACAACCACGTGTTGCGCCAAACTCATATTTTCAGCTTTTTTGAAAGGTATTCCTAAAACTTCCGCATCATATTTGTGTAAATCGTATTTTTCAATTAAGCCAATTAATTTTGCGGGATAGCGCCTGTCGGTTGCATAACCGGCTTCACTTAAACCCTGCGCCCAGCCAACATAATCGCCAGAATTCAAGGTAAATAAATTGGCATAACGACTTCTGGTGGTTAAAAATAATGAGTGGTCTCTAAAAGAAACTAAAGGATCTTTATACACTCTGAAGCATTCCCCTTTTTCATCATCGTCGTGTAAAGTATGCTCGCCTTCCCAACCTTTGTGGCACTTTATACCGAAATGGTTGTTTGATCTTTTGGTTAAATCACTGTTGCCGCTGGAAGATTCAATAATTCCCTGCGCCAATTTAATACTGGCGGGGATTTTAAATTCCCGCATTTCTCTCATCGCTTCATCTTTATAGGTATTGATATACTCAATGGTTGTTGTTGCAATGGATTGCTTAACTTCAATTGTTTTTTCTGCTGGCGTGCGTTTTTCTGTAACAATCACCACTTTCTTTTCAGTTGGCGGTGTTTTGTGCTTTGAGTAAACAACCTGCTTTTTAGAGTTACAGCTTGATAAAAAACTGATGGTTAACAAACAAATTAAAACAATTTTTATCTTCATATTTATGCTATTTGTGCTAAATTTTTCTTTTTTAATAACAAATTCATGCCTTCAATTCCTTGTAAACCGCCGGTGTGAATTGCCAAAATTTTGGTTCCTTTTTCAAAAAAATCACTTTTTATCAAATCTACGATGCCAAACATCATTTTTCCGGTATAAACAGGATCTAAAGGAATTTTTGTTTCACTTTTAAATTTGTTGATAAATATAATTAATTCTTCTGAAACTTTTGCATAACCACCAAAATGATAGTTGGTATTTAAACTCCAATTTTCCGTTTTTAGTATGTATTTTCTGATTTCATGTTGTAAAAAATCACCTTTTAACGCCGGAAAACCGATGGCTTTTTGATGACTTTTCAGCGAATTTATAATTCCAGATATGGTTCCGCCAGTGCCAACTGCACAACAAATTACATTGTATTTGGCATCTTCCGTTGTCAAGATTTCTTCACAGCCTTGTACGGCAAAATTATTTGTGCCGCCCTCGGGAACCAAATAAAAGTCGCCAAATTTTTCTTGAAGATTTTCAATGAATTCTAGTGTGGTTTTTTCTCTGTAAGCAGTTCTTGAAACAAATTCAAACTGCATATTGTGTTCTGAAGCAAATTTTAAGGTTGGATTATTTTGAATTGTTTCGGCCAAATTATTGGCCAATTCATCGCCTCGAATAATTCCGATAGTTTTAAAATTATAGGCAAATCCGGCCGCGGCGGTTGCGGCAATGTGGTTTGAATAAGCGCCTCCAAAAGTTAGTAAGGTGGATTTTTGTTGCTTAGCAGCTTCCCCTAAATTGTATTTTAATTTTCGGTATTTATTTCCTGAAATAAACGGATGCAATTCATCTTCACGTTTTATAAAAAGAGAAACACCACTATTTTCAATTTCAGAAAAGTGAATTTGTTGTATGCGGCTATTTTTATTTTCTAAGAGCAATTTTCTGTCTTTTCTTCAATTTCAGCCCATTCGTCCATCAACTTTTCCACTTTGCTTTTTTTGGCCTTGTAGTTTTCGAAAAAATTGGGTTTGCTAGAAGTTGCCTCATAATCCTTCACTAATGCTTCATCCATTTCCAAAATTTCCTTTTCCAAATTATCAATTTGCGTTTCAATTTTCGACAATTGGTTTTTCAACTTTTTAAGTTCTTTGTCTTCTTCTCTTGAAGAATGAGAAACTTCTTTTTTGGAAGTTTCCGTTTTTTTCACAACCACAGTTCTTTTTTCAGCTTCACGTAAATTTTCTATCTGATGTTGTTCCAGGAAAAAATCGATGTCACCCAAATATTCTTTGATTACCTTGTCTTTAAAACCATAAACAGTTGTAGCCAATCCTTGTAAAAAATCCCTGTCGTGCGAAACTAAAATCAACGTTCCTTCAAACTTTTTAAGTGCCATTTTTAACACATTTTTTGAAGCGATATCCAAGTGATTTGTAGGCTCATCCATAATCAAAACGTTAAATGGAGACAGCAATAATTTGCACAATGCCAATCTGTTTCTTTCACCACCCGACAACATTTTTGCTTTTTTGTCCACCGTATCTCCACTAAACAAAAACGATCCCAACATATCTCTAACGCGAGCTCGGTTGGTGTCTGTTGCAGCATCTTCCATGATTTCAAGCACTGTTCTTTCCGCATCCAAATATTCCGACTGGTTTTGGGCAAAATAGCCGATTTCAACATTGTGGCCCAATTTTAAATGGCCGCCGTGCGGAATTTCTCCCACCATAATTTTTGCCAGCGTCGATTTCCCTTGTCCGTTTTGACCAACAAAAGCGATTTTACTGTTTCTTTCTATGAGCAAATCCACATCTTCCAACACATGCTTTTTGCCGTAACTTTTCGATAAATTTTCTGCTTCAATAACAATTTTTCCGGGTTCTTTGGAAATTTGAAACTTCACATTCATCACCGCATTGTCATCATCATCAACTTCTATACGTTCCACTTTATCCAATCTTTTTATTAAAGATTGTGCCATGGTTGCTTTGTTGGCTTTGGCCCTAAATTTATCTATTAAAACTTGTGTGGCCTTAATTTCTTTTTCCTGATTTTTTTGTGCTTGTAGCTGTTTTTCCTTTATTTCACCTCGCAAAAGCAAAAACTGCGAATATGGTTTTTTGTAATCGTAAATCTTGCCCAAAGAAATTTCTATGGTTCGGTTGGTGACATTGTCTAAAAACATTTTATCATGCGAAACCAAAACGATGGCGCCGGAATACACTTTCAGAAAATTTTCAAGCCATATAATAGATTCTATATCCAAATGGTTTGTTGGCTCATCCAGCAATAAAATGTCATTTTCCTGCAAAAGCAACTTTGCCAATTCGATTCGCATTCTCCATCCTCCGGAAAAAGTATCCGTCAGTTTGTCGAAATCTTCTCTTTGGAAGCCCAAACCCTGCAATATTTTTTCGGTATTTCCTTGATAATTATAACCGCCCAACAATTCATATCGATGAGAAAACTCATTTAAATTAACCATTAAATCGTGATAGTATTCACTCTCATAATCGGTTCTTGTCACCAATTCATGGTTGATAATTTCCAATTTTTCTTCCAGCTGCTTAATTTCTTGGAAAGCCTGATAAGCTTCATCCAAAATTGTTCTTCCTTCAACAAAATCAATATCCTGACGTAAAAATCCGATTCTCACCTCTTTATCAAAAGCCATGGTTCCACCAGAATTTTCAATATCCTTAGAAAGCACTTTTAACAAGGTGGATTTTCCTGCGCCATTTTTGCCGATTAATCCAATTCTGTCACCTTTATTTAATTTAAAAGTTACTCCTGAAAATAAATCGGAACCGGCAAAAGAAACCGATAAATTGTGTACGTTAAGCATTAATAGTTTATAATTTAATGTAAATTTGTATGCGTTTTAAAAATCGTACAAAAGTACTACAAATAAATTTGGCACTCAATTAAAGTTTTTAATTTAATAATTAGCTGAATTCCAATCTAATAAAATAATAAATGTTTAATAAAGGAAGCAAGCTTTACAGCATTTTATTCAATAAATGTCCGCGATGTCACGAAGGAGATTTTATGAAAGAACGGAATATGTTTAAATTACATAAGGCTTTTCAAATGCATGACCATTGTAGTAAATGCAACTTAAAATACATGATGGAACCTTCTTTTTATTATGGCGCTATGTATATAAATTATGCGCTCACGGTTGGAATTTCAGTTGCAACCTTTTTAATAGTCACGCTGTTTTTAGACTTTAGTTTGGTAGAAAGTTTTGTGCCGATTGTAATTGCTTTGATTTTGACAGCACCGGTTACCATTCGATTTTCAAGAATAGGTTGGATCAATCTTTTTGTAAAATACGATCCAAAGTCAATTAAATCTAAAGAAAACGAGCAATAGAAATTTCATTATCCAATGCAATTCCGTTTTCTAAATGATTGTAAAGTGCTTTTGCAAGGGTTGGGGCAATCATTACTCCACGAGTTCCCAATCCATTTAATACGGCCAAATTTTGATGTTTTGGATGTTTTCCTGCCAATGGTCTTCTGTCTTTAACCGTTGGCCTTATCCCTGCAACATGTTCCACAATTGTGTAAGGAGCCTTTATAAATGTATCCAATTTGGCTGTAAGTTCGTTTTTGCCTTCTTCCGTTGGAAGTTGGGTTTTGTCTTTCCAATTAAATGTAGCGCCAATTTTATAATTATAGTTTCCTAAAGGAAGTACAAACACCGCTGATTTTATCATAAAATCGATGTTTAAATTTGGCGCGTGAATGGTTATCAACTCGCCTTTTGCTTCCTGCATGGGCAACTCATTAAAAAACGGATTATTTTTTAAACCGAAGCCTTCACAAAAAACTATTTTTGAAGCTATCACATCATTATATTCAACGCCGTTTTCAGTAATTT
>JAWOHJ010000360.1:0-32055 GCA_046485225.1 Lutibacter sp.
ATTTTGAAGCCTTGAATAACGCTTTAAAAGCCATTAAAGAAGTGCAAAAAGGCATTGACAACAACATCAGCGCCGACTTGTTTGCCATCGATATTCGGCAAGCATTGTTTCATTTGGGAGAGATCACAGGCCAAGTCACCACCGAAGATTTGTTAGGCAATATTTTCGCGAACTTTTGCATTGGAAAGTAATTAATTAATACTTATTGTTAAATATCTCTATTTCTTGTAGTTAAGTATTTATTTTTACACTTATTTGTTGTTCTTAACCACTTTTTACGCCAGATTTGTTGTCTATTTGTTGCCCAATATGTGATTTTGTTGCCCAAATTTAAATGGCAACAGGTATGTCTGCACTTAAAATGATTCGATATTATTTAAATTCAGCATATTTGGTAAAAGAAAAAAATGGTCGTTGAATTTGTACAATCCATCTATAAACAACAACAAAAATAAATTGGGAGCCTGTTATTCTCCTTTGTAAATTTGCATAAAATCAAATGATGAAACGTTTCCCAATTATTTTATTTTTAGTATTTCTTAATTCAATTTCAGCTTATTCTCAGAAGACGCCTTTGTTTGATGAAAATAAATTGCAGATTAATTGGGAATTGACCACCAATAATTATCATAAAGAAAATAAAGTACTCACGTCTTTGAAGTTTACAAATACCGGAGAAAGCTTATTTCCGGCCTCCGGATGGACCATTTATTTTAACTACAGTCGCAACACTAAGCCAACCCCAAGCTCGAAGGATTTTGTGATTACTCACATAAATGGCGACATCAGCCAATTGAAGCCTACGCAAAATTTCAAAGGATTAAAACCAAATCAAAGCGTTGATTTTTCATTTGTTTCCAATGGGAAGATTTTGAATCTCTCCTATGCTCCCGCCGGGTTTTATATTGTTTGGGATGTCAATCCTGAAAAAGGCGCTACCATAAAAAACTATATGTTGAAGCCAATTGTGGATGCTACCGTAAATTTTATCACCGCCGAAACCACTTATAACAATAACAAAATAATTGAGGATATCCCTGTCCAAAGTTTACCTAAAATTTTCCCTTCTCCAAAATTCTTCATGGAAAATCCTGGGGAATTTGTGCTGGATATCAATGTGAACATTCAATCGGAAGTGGAGTTTTTAGGCGAAGCCAACTATCTTTCAAATGAATTAAGTAAAGTTATTGAAGGAAATATTGCAGTTAATTCAGCAAAAAATAGCGGTAAACAAATTATTTTAAAGAAAGCAGAATTAAAAAACGAAGAATATATTCTTAACATTCAATCTGATAAAATTGAAATTTCAGCTGCAACAGGAAGCGGCATTTTTTACGGAATTCAATCCTTAAAATCATTATTTCCAGAAGATTCCTGGAAAAATAAGTCAACATCCATTGTAATTCCAAATTGTGAGGTAAAAGACGAACCGCGTTTTGGATACAGAGGTTTTATGTTTGATGTGGCGCGGAATTTCCAGACTAAAGAAACCATTTTCAAAATGCTGGACGTGATGTCGTTTTATAAATTGAACAGTTTCCATTTTCATTTTAGCGACGATGAAGGCTGGCGAATTGAAATTCCGTCTTTGCCAGAACTTACTGAAGTTGGCGGAAATCGTGGCCATACAACCGACAGTAATTCATTCTTGCCGCCTTCTTACGCATCGGGCCCTGATACAGGATTTTATCCCGGAAGCGGCTTTTATTCCCGACAGGATTTTATTGAGATTCTTAAATATGCCACAGAAAGGCACATCAATGTAATTCCGGAAATAGAATCTCCCGGACATAGCCGAGCGGCCATAAAAGCGATGGATTCAAGGTACCGTAAATTTATGAAACAAGGCAATCAGCAAGAAGCCGAACGCTATTTGTTACGCGATTTAAACGACAAATCCGTTTATTCATCAGCGCAAGGCTGGACAGATAATGTGATGTGTGTGGCCTTGCCTTCAACCTATCATTTTATGGAAAAAGTCATTGATGAGTTGATGGCCATGTACAAAGATGCCGGTGCGCCAATTTCAACAATTCATTTAGGCGGTGATGAATTGCCGAAAGGAACCTGGAAGCTTTCTCCAGTTTCCAATAAACTAATTGCAGATGACGACAAACTCAATTCCACCGATGATCTTTGGGTTTATTATTTTGACAAGATGGAAAAAATACTTTCCAGACGCGGATTGGCGCTTTCTGGCTGGGAAGAAATTGCGATGCAGAAAACGGTGTTAGGCGTAAAAATTAAACACATTCCAAATCCGGATTTTGCCAATAAAGGTTTTAGGGCATACGTTTGGAACAATGGAATTGGCTGGGGCGACGAAGATTTGCCTTACCGTTTGGCGAATGCCGGCTATAAAGTGGTGCTTTCAAGCGTAAGCAATCTGTATTTTGATCTGGCTTACGAAAAAGCAGCAGATGAGCCCGGATATATTTGGGCCGGCTATAACGACACTGAAAAACCTTTTTATTTTATTCCTTTTGATTACTATAAAAACACCAAAGAAGACACCAATGGAAATCCGATTAAAGCAAATTTATTCGACGGAAAAGAACGATTAACCGATGTTGGAAAATCGAATATTCTTGGAATTCAAGGGCAAATGTTTGGCGAAAATGTGCGGGACACCAATATGTTGGCGTATTTATTGTTTCCAAAATTATTGGCTTTGGCAGAACGCGCCTGGGCTCAAAATCCTGATTGGGCAACAGAAAAAGATCCGGAGAAAAGCCGTATTTCTTATAACAAAGACTGGTCATTGTTTGTAAATGTTTTAGGGAAAAAAGAATTGCCGCGGTTGGACTATTATTCGGGCGGATTCAACTATCGCATTCCGCCGGTTGGTGCCGTTATTGACTCAGGAAAAATAAAAGCCAATATACAGCAACCTGGATTTGTAATCCGTTATACTGCAGATGGCTCCGAACCAACCATCAATAGTGAAATTTATATAAAACCAGTTGACGATAAAGGAAAAATTATACTGGCAGCATTTTCAAACAACGGAAGAAAAGGGAAATCTACCATCATAGAAAATAACTAAAAACCATAAAAAATTATTTGCTTAGTTTTAGTTTGCAAAGCGAACTTCTAAACTACTTTAAACCAGTTCTTAAAAAAATACTTTAACGGCATCAATAAAAATGCTGCCTCAAATTAAAACACTAAATTTCCCGCAAATTCCTTTAGGCTGATTTCGGATAGTTTTGCCTGAAATTTTGCATTGCTGTAACGTACAATCGCATTGATATAATTGAGCTGTGCGGTACGGAACTCGATGGTTGGTATTGTCCCGATCCTGAATTTTTCCATAGTGATGTCGAGGTTTTCCTTTGCAATGGCCTCGTTGTTTCTTTCAAGCTCAATTAGACTGATATTGGTTAAATAAGTCTGGTAGGTTGAGCCAAGTTGTGATAGCAAAGTCTGTTTCTGTTGTTCAATTTCTAAGTCGGTATTTTCAATTTGGATCTTTGCTATTTTTTCATTTTGGTTTTGCGTAAATCCGTCAAAAATATTCAGTCTGGCACTAAATCCGTAGTTCCATCCTCTTGAATTGGTGCTGGTTGTAAAACCCAGACTCGATTCGGATTCACTAAAAACATATCCTGTACTTGCAACGATGGTTGGATAACGGCCAGCCCTAATTTGTTTTAGCTGAAGGCCGGCAATATTTTTATTGATGATTTGTGCCTGCAACAGCGGATTTTGTTGTTGCGCCAAAGATTCAAGTTCAGGTAAAAAAAGTTGCTCGGCCAATGTAATTTCATTGATCACGCTAAAATCGATTTTGGTGTCGCGCGCAAGAATTTCATTCAATCGAATCTTCGTATTCGCAAACAATTCCTTTTGTCGCAATATGGTCGTTAAATCTGTATTTAAATCCACCTTTGCATTCAGCACTTCAAGTTTGGATGATTTACCAATAGTAAAACGGTTATTGGCCAAATTTAACCTTTGCACTGAAATAACAAGTGTACTGTCTAAAGCAGCAAGTTGTTGTTGCTGTTGAACCAAATCATAATAACCGATCATCACATCGCTAACCCGGTTTAAAACAGCCTGTTTTAATTGCGCCTCACCCAGTTTTTCCAATTCTTTCAGTTGATCATAGCGTGCAAACATGCGGAAACCATCAAATAGGGTCCAATCCAAGGCCAACCCATAATTCAGACTGTTATTCTTGGCATTGTCAAGTTCAATTAAATTTCCGTCGGCACGGGTTTGGGAACTATTTTGAATGCTGTTATTATTGTTTAGTGTAGCTCCAACCGTTGGAAGCATTCCGGCATTTCCAATATTTACACCGGCTTTGTCAATTTCCAACTCGTTGGATGCAATCCTAATCTGAAAATTGTTTTCAAGGGCAATCTTCACAGCATCTTCCACCGTGAGTAATTCTTGGGCTTGTACTGCTGAAGCGAAGAAAAATAACACTAAAAATTTAACTATATTATTCATTTAATTGGGTTTCCATTTTTAACAAGGTTTCCGGTTCATCGAATTCGGGACGGTGTTTCTTTTCTCTGGACCACAGCATATATATCGCAGGAATTATAAATAAAGTCAGCATCAGCGAGAACATGGTACCGCCAATAATAACAACGCCCATTCCTATTCTGCTGGTGGAAGCTGCGCCAAGTGCAACGGCAATTGGCATGGCGCCCAAGGCGATGGTCAGACTTGTCATAAGAATTGGTCTTAACCTGGTTTCGGATGCTTTAAGGATTGCTTCTTGTTTTGGCAATCCCTGTTCTCTTAGCTGGTTTGCAAATTCCACGATTAAAATTCCGTTTTTGGTTACCAGCCCTATAAGCATGACTGTTCCTATCTGACTGAAAATGTTCCAGGTTTGCCCAAATATCCATAGTGAAAACATAGCACCTGCCACCGCCATTGGAACGGTAAGAATGATGATGAACGGATCTATAAAACTTTCAAATTGTGCTGCCAGAATAAGGAAAATAAGCAATAATGCCAGTCCGAATGCAAACATTGTATTGGAACTGCTCTCAACAAAATCTCTGGATTCACCGGCAAGATCTGTGGTGAAATTTTCGTTAAGGACTTTTTGCCTAATACGTTCCATGGCGTCTATTCCGTCACTAATACTCATTCCGGGTGCTAGTCCTGCCGAAACGGTAGCACTCATATAACGGTTGTTGTGATATAACTGCGGTGGACTGCTTTGTTCTTCGGTAGTCACCAAATTATCAAGCTGAATGAGAAGTCCTTCTTTATTTCTTACGAACATCGAGGTAAGATCCATTGGGGCTGAACGGTCTTTTTTATCAAATTGGCCCATCACCTGATATTGTTTGCCGTTCATCATAAAATACCCAAAACGTTGTCCACTTAAAGCGAGTTGTAAGGTTTGTGCCACATCCAGAACAGAGACGCCCAAACTTTGCGCTTTTTCACGGTCAATGGTTACATAAATCTCAGGTTTGTTGAATTTTAGGTTTACATCGGTATTGGAAAAAGTAGGATCTTTTCCTGCTTCTTCCATAAATTCAGGAATTTTTTCTTCAAGCTGTTGAAAATTTGGTGCTTGAATTACATATTGAATTGGCATTCCTCCACGGCGATTTACAGAAATGGTTGGAGATTCAGATATATTTACCCGTGCATTTGGATACTGGCGCGTCCACTTTGTAAGATCGGCAGCAATTTCTTTTTGAGAACGTTCCCTTTGGCCAGGTTGCACCAAGGCAATACGGGCGCGACCGCTGTTTACTGAGGAAGAACCCCAACCTGGAGAAGTGATGATAAGACTCACTTTCTTTTCGGGAATGGAGTCGTTGATGAGTTCTGTAATCTCTGTCATAAAACGATCCATATACTCATAAGAAGAGCCTTCAGGGGCCGTAGCACTTAAACCTATAAAACTACGGTCATCATAAGGTGCTGTTTCCTTTTTCAGAAGTTTGTAAAATACCACGGTGATTACAAGACAAGCGATAAGAATTGGAAAACTCAACCATTTCTTTTTCATAAAAGCGCGAAGCGATTCGGCATAAGAAGTATTCATTTTCACAAAATACTTTTCCGTAAAATTGTAAAATTTGGACCTTTCCTGTTTGCCCGGTCTCATCAAATAGGCATTTAGCATTGGCGTTAATGTCAGAGCCACAAAAGCCGATACAAGCACTGCTGAGGCCAAAACCACTCCAAATTCCCGAAACAGTCTGCCCACAAATCCTTCTAAAAAAATTACCGGAAGAAAAACAGCCGCTAAGGTTACGGAAATCGAAATAACTGCGAAGAAAATCTCGTTAGAGCCTTTGATGGCAGCCTGAATTGGATTCATTCCTTCTTCAACTTTTTTATATATATTTTCCGTTACCACAATCCCATCATCCACGACCAAACCAGTTGCTAGTACAATGGCAAGCAGTGTGAGCACATTGATGGAATAACCTAACATCCACATAATGAAAAAAGTGGCAATCAATGAAACAGGTATATCAATAAGTGGTCTTAAGGCAATGGACCAGTTTCTGAAAAACAGGTAAATAACCATAATGACCAAAATGATGGATATAGCCAAGGTTTCCACAACTTCCGTTACTGCTTTTCTTACAAATTCGGTATTGTCTATAACAACATTCAATTTAAAATCTTTGGGAAGATCTTTTTGAAGAACCTCGTATTGCTTATAAAACGCATCGGCAATATCCAGGTAATTACTTCCCGGCTGCGGAATAATGGCCATTGCGACCATAGGCTGACCGGAATCGCTAAGTTTGGTTTCCAGGTTTTCAGCTTCTAGGGCTGCTGTTCCTATATCGCTTAACCGCACCAAGTTGTCCCCGTCGGCCCGAATAATAATATTGTTAAATTCTTCCACTGTTGAAAGATTCCCTACCGTTTTTACGGAAAGTTCGGTATTTGCGCCTGTCAATTTACCCGTTGGAAGTTCAACATTCTGAGAAGCCAGGGCAATCCTGACATCACTGACCGTGGCTCCGTATGAAGCCAGTTTTATGGGGTCAATCCACAGTCGCATCGCATATTTTCGCTGTCCCCAGATCTGAACGCTGCTTACGCCAGGAATTGTTTGAAGGCGTGGCGCAATCACATTATCGGCATAATCTGAAAGCTCTAAAACATTTTTGACGTCACTTTGCACTGTCATAGAAATGATAGCGTCTGAATCGGCATCGGATTTCGAAACAACGGGTGGCGCATCTATATCCTGCGGAAGGCTTCGCACAGCTTGTGATACTTTATCGCGAACATCATTAGCGGCTTCTTCCAGATTTTTATCCAGATTGAATTCTATATTGATATTGCTGGAACCTTGGTTGCTTGAAGAACTGATGTTCCTGATTCCATCAATGGAATTAATCGCTTTTTCCAAAGGTTCGGTGATTTGCGATTCAATAATATCCGGGTTTGCGCCCGTATAGTTAGTACGCACGGATATGATGGCCGGATCTATGGAAGGAAATTCCCTAACCCCAAGATAGGTGAAACCTATCACCCCAAAAAGGACAATGGCCAGGTTCATTACAATGGTTAGAACCGGACGTTTTATGCTTAAAGTTGATAAACTCATTATAATACAGGATTTTCTGCCGGTTGTTGAATAAGATTTACTTTAACGGGTGTGCCATTTCTAAGCATCATAACCCCCGAAGTAAGAATGGTGTCTCCAGGTTTTAAACCCGATAAAACATTAACGGAACGCGCTGTTCGGGAACCGGTTTCAACAATCACTTCTTTTGCCAGGCCATTTTCAGAAACAAAGATTTTTTTTCCATTTTGGATGGGGATAAGAGATTCTGTTGGAACCATTAATGCATCCTTCACTGATGCCAGCGGAAGGAAAACATTGGCAAAAGTCCCAGGAATCAATTTCCCTTCCATATTGTCGGCAATAGCACGCATTTTTAAGGTACGGGTAGTCAATTCAACTTCGGGTTCAATAGCGTAAATAGTTGCTGTATATTGTTCCTTTGCATTTGTGGTAGTGAAAGTGATTCTGTCGTTAAGCACTATTTGCGAAGAATATTTTTCAGGAATAGAAAAGGTAATCTTTAATTGATCTGTATTCACCAATCTTGCAATGAGCGTTGTTGGGGTTACATAAGTACCTTGTGAAATATAACGCAATCCAATAGTACCTGAAAAAGGAGCTCTCACGGTTGCCTTTGCCAATTGAGCAGCTACAAGTTGTGATTCGGCACGCGCAAACTGAAAATCGGCTTCTGAAATGTCGTATTCTTCCTGGCTAATGGCTTCTTTCTCCAGCAGGAGTTTTGCCCTGCGTTCATTTTCGGCGGCGAGTCTTTGGGCGGTCTGCACTTTTGCAAGACGAGCCCGAAGTTCAAGGTCGTTGACGGTAAACAAAATTTGTCCTTTTGAGACCTTGCTTCCCTCTTTGAACTTAATACTTTCAACAATTCCCGGAATCTCGCTTCGTATTTCTATTTGTTCGTTGGCTTCCAACGTGCCGGAAAGGGAAAGATTTTCGGCAAATTCCTGTGGTTTAAGAACCATTCCAACTACGTTAACTGTTGCCTGGCCTTTGCTTTTTTGTTTTCCTTGGCTGTTTTCCTGTTTATTATCGCTGATTCTGTATATAACCAATGCCACGATACCTGCAACAAGGAGTATATAAATGATATGTTTAAATTTCATAGACTATTGGGGTAAATAGGCTTTTTTTAGCCTGTAATTTCAGCAAATATAAACCTATTGGAAATAATCCTAAAATTTTAATGCAATTATAATAAGACAATTGTTAAAGAAAATAAGCCATCTACAAACAACGGAAGAAAAGGGAAATCAACCATCATAGAAAATATCGAATTAAGGGAATAAATTTTTTAATTCCTGAATCCTTTCTTTAAATTACTTTTATGTTCCTTGCTATGGTTTAGCGTTTCTTCCTGCTTTATGCTCAGTTTAATACTTTTACGCATTTCAGGAGTCATTTTTACCGGATTCATTTTTATGTTTTCCTTGGCATTGAAGTCGGTTTTGTGCATACTGAATGAAGATGAATCGGTCTTAGAAAATGGTAAATGATTATTTTCTGACTTCTCAATATTTTCCCTTTGCTTTGCAAGATAATCGATACCAATTTCTCTGTTAAAAATAATTTTTTCGCCGTTAACGCCAAGTAAATAGGTTTTTTCCTTATATGTACTTATGATAAAATAGGTGATACTGTCAATTCTATGCTCACTAAAAAGAATGTATGTATCCATTTCTGTTTTATCGATGGTAGATCCAACCAAAGGATGCAGCACTAGGATATTTTCCTGTGCTTTTAACTGAAATTGTAAGGAAAAGAATATCGAAGTTACAATTAGTAAACCTGTTTTCATAATTCATTGTATTTATTAAAAGGTTAATAATAATTGATAAATGATAAATGTCATATATCAAATGTAACACTTTAACTTTGAATAATTTAAAATTAATATTGACTGCAGATAAATAATTATCTTTGATTCCTTTAACATTTTATTTGTGCGAAAAAAATGACTGTATTCATAAACACCTTAGAAATTGAATTAGAGAAAAATGCAAATCCGAAAATTGCTTTAGAACAAAAAGCATATATGCGAAATCAATTTGAGTTTTTTGGGATAAAAGCAACGGAAAGACGCGAAATTCAAAAACCGTTTTTTGTAAAAGAATTTCTGCCTAAAAAAGATGAATTGGACAACATCGTAATAGCACTTTGGGAAAAACCTCAGCGCGATTATCAGTATTTTTCACAAGAACTCGCTTATAAATATCTAAATCAATTTGAGGAAAAGGACATCGATCTTTTTGAATATATGGTAACGCACAAATCCTGGTGGGATACTGTTGATTTTATTGCAGCCAAATTGATGGGCGAATACTTTAAAAAATTCCCTGAGCAAAGAACTGTCTATGTCAAAAAATGGATTGACTCAAAAAATATCTGGCTGCAAAGATGTGCTTTGCTTTTTCAACTAAAATACAAAGAAAATTTGGACACCGCTTTACTAAGTTCAACAATCAATTCATTATTAGGATCAAAAGAATTTTTCATCAACAAGGCTATTGGTTGGATTTTAAGAGCATACAGTAAAACAAATCCAATTTGGGTTATTGAATTTACCCGCAAAACTGCATTGAGCAATTTAAGCAAAAAAGAAGGCTTAAGATTGATTGTTTAAATCTTCCAGCTTTTTAATTTATGTCCCCAAAGCGCAAAAAACAGGATAATAACATAACAGGGTAACAATATCCAATAGCTGTTTGTGGCTGCATTTGCTATAGCATCCGTTTCATTAATTCCGCTTGCGATTAATTCATGTTTATTTAAATCTACCAACCTTCCATAGAGTGGCGGTATAATGGCACCACCAGAAATTGCCATAATCAACAACGCGGATGCTGTTTTGGTAAATTTACCTAAACCTTCGAGTGTTAATGGCCATACTGCAGGCCAAACCAAAGCATTTGCGATTCCTAAAGCTGCCACAAATAAAATGGATGTATACCCGGTTGTTAATAAGATGCAAATACTAAATACAATTCCCAGAAACGCACTAATTTTTAATGCGGTTCCCTGTTTGATGTACTTTGGAATTAAAACAACACCCAATGCATATGTTGCCACCATGGCCATTAAGGTAAATGTGGTAAAAAATTTAGCTTCATCTGCCGAAAAACCTAATGAGATGCCATAAGCAATGATGGTATCACCAGCAATTACTTCTGCACCAACATATACAAACAACGTTAATACACCCAGCCATAAATGCGGAAATTGAAATATGCTGGTTTTAGCGGTTTCACCATTGCTGGTTTCTTCAATCGGGGTTGGTTCTACGTGCGGAAGCGGTGCTTTTCTGATAAGCAACCCAAGCACAAACAGCACAGCTGCCATAATCACATACGGCATAAAAACACTGTCGGCCATTTTATCTAACAACACGTCTTTTTCTGCGGTGGACACCATGCTTATTTTCTCTTTTACTTCATCGATGCCCGACAATAAAATAGCCCCAAATATTAGCGAACCTAAAGCTCCGGCTACTTTATTTGCTATTCCCATAATGGCAATGCGTCTTGCGCCACTTTCTATTGGACCTAAAATGGTGATGTACGGATTGGCGGCCGTTTGCAATAAAGTCATACCAATGCCTTGGATAAATATACCTGTTAAAAATACCCAATAGGTTCTGGCTTCTGCTGCAGGAATAAATACCAATGCGCCAATGGCCATAATGAACAATCCTAACGACATGCCTTTTCTGTACCCAATTTTATTCAGAATATAAGAAGCTGGCAATGCCATCACCACAAAAGAAATATAGGAAGCTGATGCCACAAAATACGATTGCGTTTCGGTTAATTCGTTGATGGTTTTCATAAACGGAATTAAAGCGCCGTTAATCCAGGTAACAAAACCAAAAATAAAAAACAATCCGGCAATAATAATTGTTGGAATAAACGTGTTGTTTTGATTTCTAGGAAGGGAATTTTCTTTTGACATCATATTTTGTAGGTTTGGTTTGTGAATGATATTTTTAATAAATTGTTTGTCTGATTAAAAGTCGGTTTTTCATCATTAATAGCCGTAAAAATAATGTTTTTATTTTTTATAAAATGGGTTGATTCACGACTAATTTTTATGATTTTTCCTAATAAAAAACTTTTTGATGACTTAATTGGGATTCCAACAATTCTTATTGATTGGATTAAAAAAAGGCAGCAACTAAATAAAAATAGCATTTGAAAAATGGAATAACAACATGAAGGTGATAAACGAATAAAATGATACTCTATATAATTTGTAAGTCAAAAAATATTTGGGTGGAAATGCAAAAAGCCCATATTCAATGGGCTTTTTGCATTAATTCAATAAAAAATTTGTTAAGTAAACCTAAGCTTTTGCTGCCCTGTTTTCCTGTTCGGCTAATATTTCTTTTAAAAATCGTTCGGTTTGATTTTTCATTTCGTCTTCTGAAATATCCATTGCTTTTGGATTTTCGAGTAACTGCAGCCAAGGTTTTGGCGCATCAAAATCGTAACTGCCAAAAATAATTACTGGCGTTCCCTTTACTGAAACCTTGTCTTTTCCGGTCACAACCCATTGATCAGCCCAATCATAAAGGTAACGGGCATCTTTTTCCTGAAGTCGCATACAAGCATGTGACGCAGGATAACCAGGTAAACTATACTGATGCCAGGCAACGCCCAACAAATTTTCTACGTTAAAATTCCATCTCAACTCCCATTCATCATTAAAAGTACTGATGGATTCTTCAGCTTTCCAGTTCGTGTAAAAAAGTCCGGTTGGTGTTGGATCTTGTTTTCTTCCCATACTTGTTGGTCCGGTGTAAATCAACTCTCCATTTTCATAGGTGGCAAATGTTTGCGTTGGGTAAGAGAAATAAATAATCTTATTAACGTCTTTCAGGTAAGGAACAGTCATTGGAAACGGAAGATAATATTCCATATCACCTGTCATATCAACGGGCATAATAACAGAATCCATTTGTGCGAAATTTTCTCTGTCGGTTCTGTTAATCGCAATGGCAATACGCAATTTCTTGGAATCCTTAATGTTTAATGCCAGCCATTCCTTGGCATTTTCTATTTGATAAGCAACAGACTTCGGTTGTATTCTTACCATTTGTACTTTTTTGATTTTAGTTTTATCTTTTGCTTTCTCATTGCCATCGCAAGAAAAAAATAAGGCAATAACAAAAATATTTAATAAGATGAGTGATTTTTTCATGTGTAGATTTTAATCAACAAATATGGCCTTTACAATTGGAGAAAGTGTTACACAATTATCTAAAAAAGTTACTTTATTCACACTTTTATGAAGCAGCAATGGCTTCTTTATCAAAAGAAAATGAGATATCAAAAATCTTAAAAACATTTCTGAATAAACCCAAATTACAACTAAAGAAAATATTGTATATTTCTTGTATGAAAAATCACTACAACATCATTATTGCCGGAGCAGGCGGAATTGCAGAGGCAGCTGGTTTGATTTTAATGGAATGGAGCGAAGTCACTCCTGCCCTTTTCATTGGAAATCGAACGCTTTCAAAAGCACAAAAAGTTGCCAAATGGATAGAACAGGGAACAACAAAGCCTTTCACAGTCAATACTTTTCACCTTCCTGAAAATGGCCTTACTGATGAAATGAAAGAAATTTTTAAGCAATGTGATATTCTTTTAGATTGTTTACCCGGCAGCCAGGCGCCAAAAATGGCAAAGTATGCAAATGATTTTCAAATGCATTACGCCAATCTTACTGAATATGTTGAGGAAACCAACGAAATAATAGCATTGGCAAAAGATGCCAAAACGGGTTTTGTGCTTCAAACAGGTTTGGCACCCGGTTATATAGATTTGCTCGCCAACAAACTTTTTCAACAATTTTGCAAAGATTTTGAAGTTGATAATGTTGATAAACTTGAATTTAAAGTTGGTGCCCTCACCAATCACGCTGTTGCACCGCATTACTACGGATTTACATGGAGTCCGGTTGGTGTAGCCACTGAATATATTAAAGATGCTGTTGCACTGAGAGATTTTAATAAAACAAACCTTCCGGCATTGTCTGAAAGAGCCACCATTATTATTGATGGCATTGCTTATGAGGAAGATTTAACTTCGGGTGGTGCAGCCGATTTGCCCGATGCATTGGCAGGAAAAGCAGGTTCTCTCGATTATAAAACATTGCGGCATCCGGGACACTATTCTTGGGTACAGAAACAACTTACCAATTTGGAAAACTCTTCAGATGTTATTAAAAACTTGCAGCAAAAAATGGAAGCCATAATTCCTCATATTGAAGACGATCAAATTGTTTTGTATGCTGCTGTTGAAGGAAAGGATGCACAAGGAATTTTACGCAGAAGAGAAATATCAAAACGCATTTATCCACAAAAAGTAGGAAAACACCATTTAAGAGCTATCCAAACAACAACTGCCGCTCCTTTGGTTCAAGCTGCGCAAATGTTACTTGAAAATCAACTCAGTGGTGTAATTCTTCAAAGCCAAATAGATTCTATAAAATTTTTAAACGGGAATTTTATTGTTCCTGTTTACGGGAATGTGTAGGTATAAAAACAATATTATCTCAACGACAAACAAACCCAAATTTTGAAATACATCTCAAAAACAGTCTGGATTTTATCAATTGTGAGTTTGTTGACAGACACAGCAAGTGAAATGCTGTATCCGATTATGCCCATTTATTTGAAGTCCATTGGTTTTTCAATTGTGCTTATCGGTATCCTTGAAGGACTTGCTGAAGCCACAGCCGGACTGAGCAAAGGTTATTTCGGCAAACTTTCCGACAACTCAGGGAAACGTGTTCCTTTTGTGCAACTTGGTTATGCATTCAGCGCCATTTCTAAACCTATGATGGCCGTTTTTGTATTTCCGTTGTGGATATTTTTTGCGAGAACCATGGACCGTTTTGGAAAAGGAATAAGAACAGGCGCTAGAGATGCCATTTTATCGGATGAAGCCACACCGGAGACCAAGGGAAAAGTTTTTGGATTTCACCGTTCCATGGACACTTTTGGTGCCGTTTTAGGTCCGGCTTTGGCATTGCTCTATTTGTATTTCTATCCGAAAGACTATAAAACACTGTTTTTTATTGCATTTATCCCTGGATTATTCGCCGTTTTGGCTTCATTCTATTTAAAAGACAAACGCATCATTAAAGAAAAAATAAAAGTTTCCACGCCATTTTTCTCCTTCTTAAAATATTGGAAAGTAAGTCCGTTAGCCTATAGAAAACTAGTTGTTGGCCTACTCCTGTTTACGCTTTTCAACAGTTCCGACGTTTTTCTGATCCTAAAAGCAAAACAAGCCGGAATTGACGATACCTTATTAATTGCCATCTATATTTTTTACAATCTTGTTTATGCCTTATTTGCTTTCCCTATTGGCATTCTTGCCGATAAAGTTGGAATGAAAACAATTTTCATCATCGGTCTTGCCTTTTTTGCGGCAGTTTATTTTGGGATGGCAGTAAACACAAACCTGTATTTCTTTTTCGGACTGTTTTTTCTTTACGGTATTTATGCTTCCGCAACGGAAGGAATTTCAAAAGCATGGATTTCAAATATCACCGACCAAAAAGATACGGCAACTGCCATCGGAACATTTTCGGGCTTGCAAAGCATTTGTATGATGCTGTCGAGTTCACTTACCGGACTTCTATGGTTTCAATTTGGAGCAACTGCCGCTTTTTTAACAACAGCAACTGTAACATTATTTGTTATCATTTATTTTTTTACCATTCCAAAACCTGCCACTATTACAAATTCCATTAACTAATCAAAAAATCAAAGACTTTATCGCTTCTGCGGCTGTTTCACGCAACTTATTTTTATAGGCAATATTCAAAGTATGTTTTGTACCTTTGGTTTTAAAATTTAACGCAAAACCAAATGCGTAATTTCCCCAACTTACGTATAGCCCTAGTAAATTATAATCACGTTAAAAGATTGAAACAATTATCAAATTGACAAAAGGCATTAAATCAGCCTAAATTGATTTTGATGTAACAACGAAGCAACCAATAACTTCGTAAAAAAATAGCATAAAAAATGGAGTCTACACCGCAATCAGATAAAAAGAAGGTTGTTTCTAAAAAAGAAACCGCCGTAAAATCTAGCGCTAAAACAGCGAAGGAAACTCCAAAAGTAAAGAAAGCTCCTAAAAACAAGCCTGTTCCAGTAACAGAAAAAAATCCAAATCCCTTTACAGTAGTTGCCATTGGCGCATCGGCTGGCGGTTTGGAAGCCGTGTCACTGCTTTTACAAAATCTTTCTCCTGAAACCGGCATGGCATTTATTTATGTGCAACATTTAAGTCCCGACCATGAAAGCCTTCTTGTGCCGCTGTTGTCGAAGAAAACTGAAATGCAAGTGCAGGACATTGATGATATGGAAAAAATAATTCCCAACAATGTTTATGTAATTCCCTACAATAAAGAAATTGAAGTTATTGACGGCCACATACAATTAATTCCACGTCCACAAAATAAATCGTCTAATTTATCCATTGATGTACTATTTTCTTCCTTGGCCGAAACACATAAGGAAAATGTAATTGGCGTAGTGCTTTCGGGTAGTGCAAGTGATGGAACGCGTGGTTTAAGTGAAATAAAAGAAGCCGGAGGCATCACTTTTGCCCAGGACGATTCTGCAAAGTTCACAAGCATGCCGCATTCAGCCATTGCAAGTGGTTTGGTTGATTTTGTAATGTCTCCCGAAGAAATTGCATCTGAAATAAACTGGATGAGCAAACACGATTTGGTAAGAAGAAGTCCGGCAAAACCTTCTAAAAAGGGTAAATTACACCACAGCAATGTTGACTTAAAAAAGATTTTTCAGATTTTATTGAAAAAAAAGAACGTTGATTTCACTTATTATAAATTGAACACCATTAAGCGGCGAATGCTCCGCAGAATGTTGATTCATAAAATAGAAACCTTAAAGCAATATGCCGAATTGTTGGCAAAAAATGACAACGAACTTAACTTGCTTTTTCAGGATTTGTTAATCAATGTCACCGAATTTTTTAGAGACAAAGAAGCTTTTGATCTTTTAAAAAAATCAATATTGCCGCTATTGCTAAAAAGTAAATCGCAAAATGATACCCTGCGCATTTGGGTTGCAGCCTGCGCCACAGGAGAGGAAGTTTATTCCATTGCTATGATGTTGCGAGAACTGCAAGGCAATAAAACCAAGAATATTCCATTCCAAATTTTTGCATCCGATTTAAGTGCCTCGGCAATTGAAATTGCCCGAAATGGAGAATATACCATCCAACAGCTAAAAAATGTGTCACCCAAAAGATTGCAGCAATTTTTTACAAAATCGGGCAACAATTTCCGTATTTCTAAATCGCTTCGGGATGTTTGCGTTTTTGCACAACATAATATTTTGCGTGATCCGCCTTTTTCCCGGATGGATTTTATCAGTTGTCGTAACCTTCTTATTTATCTAGACAATCCTGCACAAAAAAAAGCCATTTCAACTTTTCATTATGCGTTAAACGATGGCGGTTGTTTAATGCTGGGCAAATCGGAAACCATTGGAACAGCCGATGAACTTTTTACGGCTATCGATAAAAAATTTAAAATTTATTCCCGCAAAAAAAACTCGGGAGTCTATAAATTGCCAATTATCACCTCACGTGCAGCACAATCAGGCACAACAGGCAAAAAGAGCGCAGTTACTGTGGTGCCAAAAAGACCAACCGTTGCAACGCATGGAAATCTTGGAAATGTATTTGATACCGTTTTACTGGCGCATTATATGCCTGCAAGCGTAATAATCAACCATGATATGGAAATTCTCCAGTTTCGGGGTTCAACAGAAATGTATCTGAAGAACGCTCCGGGCAAAGCCAGTTTAAATATTTTAACTATGGTATTGCCGGAAATTTCATTCGAATTGCGAAATGCCATTCATCATGCCATAAAAACGCAACATACCGTAAATAAATCGGGCATAGAAATTATGCCCAATAAAAAGGAAACTGCCTTACAAGTTGTGAATTTAGAAGTCATGCCGCTTAAAATTGAAGGAGAGGAACCGTTATTGGTGGTTGTTTTTACTTCGCAACAAATTGATATCCTGCAACACGCAATCAAAAGTGGAGAAAAAAACACCATTGCAAAAGACCGAAGAATAAAAAAACTGGAAGAAGAATTGGTGGCTACCCGTTCTGATATGGGTTCAATTACCCATGACCAGGAAGCGCTTAACGAAGAATTGCAAAGCGCCAATGAAGAAATTGTTTCCAGCAATGAAGAATTGCAGAGTTTAAATGAAGAATTAGAAACCTCGAAAGAAGAAATTGAATCGACCAACGAAGAATTGACCACAAGCAATCAGGAATTGCTGGCGCGAAACCAGATGATAGAAGAATTGTACACTTACAATGAAACCATTCTTTCCACCATTCATGAACCCATGTTGGTGCTTGATAAAAACATTCTAATTAAATCGGCCAACAAATCTTTTTGTAAAACATTTCACGTAACGGAAGCCGAATGCTTAGGCGTATCACTGTATAAATTGGGTAATAACCAATGGGATATTCCGCGTTTACGCATGCTGATTGAGGAAATTATTCCAAAAAACAATCCTTTTCACGACTTTGAGGTAGAGCACGAATTTCCTACTATCGGACACAAAATGATGATGCTTAATGCCCACCGTATCATAAATCAGCGCAATAATGAAGAATTGATTGTGCTCACTATTATTGATTATACCGAAGTTAGAAAATTACAAACCGAACTTCGGGAAAAAGAAAAGAATATACTTGAAAAACAACTTGAATCAGAAAAAAAAGCGTGGAAACTTATTGAAGAAAACAATAAGCGCTATGACATGATGTTGATGCAATCACCATTTGCTTTTGCCATATTTAAAGGAGCAGATATGGTGATTAGCCTTGCCAATGAAAGCGTAAAAGATATTTGGGGAAAAGGACAGCATATTGAAGGAAAAAAACTGCTGCAAGTTTTACCTGAAATTAAAGACGGTCCAATTCCTGAAATGCTTAAAAATGTATATACTACAGGCGTTCCGCAACAAGGTTATGAATTTTTGATGCCTATTAAACGCAACGGAATATTAGAAAATGTGTATTTCAATTTTGTGTTTCAGCCATATCTGGAGGCTGATAAAACCATATCTGGCGTTACCATGATTTCCTATGAAGTTACCAGTCAATTCGCTATGAAAGATGAATTGATCAAAGCAAAAAATATTGCCGACCATAAAACACAAATTGCTGAAGATGCTATGATGGCAAAACAACAATTTTTATCGAATATGAGCCACGAAATAAGAACTCCAATGAATGCCATCATCGGATTTACAAAAGTGGTTTTGAAAACAGTTATCACTGAAAATCAAAAAGAATATTTAAACGCCATAAAAACAAGCGGTGATTCCTTAATTGTGCTTATCAATGATATTCTGGATTTGGCAAAAGTTGATTCAGGGAAAATGTTTTTTGAGCATATCCCATTTAAAATGTCGGAATCCATCACTGCCAGTCTTCAATTGTTTGAGATAAAAACACAAGAAAATAACACCGAGTTAATCATGGAATACGATAATAATATTCCTAAAGTTTTAATAGGTGATCCTATGCGTTTGCGTCAGATCATTTTAAACCTGATGAGCAATGCTGTTAAATTTACTTCAGGAGGAAAAATTAAAGCAAGCGTTCACTTATTGAAAAAAGATAAAAAGAAAGTGACTATTGAATTTGCAATTGCAGATACCGGAATTGGAATTCCTGCAACCAAAATAGGCACGATTTTTGAAAACTTTCAACAAGCAGCAACAGGCACATCAAAAATGTATGGAGGAACGGGTTTAGGGCTTGCCATTGCCAAACAATTGGTAGAATCGCAAGGCGGAAGTATAGCCGTAAAAAGTAAAATTAATGAAGGTTCAACTTTTAGTTTTATTATGAGTTTTCAAAAAACAAATGATTGCGTGAAAGAAAATCTTGAAACGCAAAACACCTTTTCAGAATCGGAAACCGTACCCAAAAATATTAAGGTTTTGGTGGTGGAAGATATTGCACTCAACCAATTATTAATGAAAACATTGTTGAATGATTTTGGCTTTGAACATGATATTGCCTCCGACGGAAAAATCGCCATAGAAAAACTTCAAGATAACCACTACGATATTATTTTAATGGACTTACAAATGCCTGAAATGGATGGGTTTGAAGCTACAAATTATATTAGAAATACGATGAAATTGAACATTCCCATTATTGCGCTGACGGCCAATGTAACTACGGCTGATTTGGAAAAATGCAAAGCTATTGGTATGAATGACTATATTTCAAAGCCTGTTGAAGAGGTAATATTGTACAAAAAAATAGTTGATCTGGTAAAAAAACCAAGTGATGCAAAAGAGTTATCTGTCGTAAACAAAAAGGTTGAACAGAGGCATGAAAAGAATGAAAAATTAAAATGTACCGACTTAACGTATTTGAAACAACGCACAAAATCGAATCAAAAATTATTGATGGAAATGATTTCAATTTTTTTGGAACAAACACCACCCATACTTTTAGTAATGAAACAAAGCGTTACCGATAAAGATTGGCCTTCATTATACAAAGCAGTGCATAAATTAATTCCGTCATTTGCCATTATGGGTATCAATGCAGATTTTGAAAAGATGGCAAAAAAAGTGCAGGAAAATGCAAGTAATCAGGAAAACACAGAAGAGATACCAAACTTGATTTTGGCGTTAGATCAAGTTTGTGTTCAGGCTTGCCAAGAATTAACAGAAATATTTAATGAGCTAAAAAACACCGATAAAGAATAACCTTCAGCATATATAGGTTAAAATTTCTGTCATTAAATTGATATATTTGATCATATCATAAATAACAATTGACAATCAATAGTAATTGAAAGGAATGAAAAAAATTTCAATATCAAAATATAAGTTTGAAAACAGAGAAAAAATTATACTTCGTGATTTTTTGGCATTAGAACGCACCAGATTGGCGAACGAAAGAACGCTATTTTCATATATAAGAACTTCACTATATTTGTTTTTAGGAGGAATTGCACTTTTTCAAATCACAGGTTTTGAAAGAATTAAATGGTTGGGTTATGTTTCACTTTCTTTAAGTGTTATTATTTTGATTATTGGTATTTTTAGATTCAATCATTTAAAATATAAATTGAAAAAATATTATTTTTATACCAATAATGAACAGTTGCCAACAAATATGAATGAATCCAACACTTAAAATATTTAGAAAGCGTAAATCCGAAAATTAAATAGTTTTTGCGTTCCAATAAGTGCAGATTTAAAATTTTCTTTTTATTGCACTAAAATTGTTTTAAAAAAGCTCAAATTCTCCACGCGTATTATAAAAATCTGTGAATCATGTAACTTTTCTTAAAAAATATGTAACATAAATGGTACTAAAAAATTCCATTTTTGTACATTATTAATAAAATATTTTATGAAATCTTACAAAATTTTAATCTTCTTTTTTTTAATTATCATAAGTTGCCAAAGCAGTGAAAAAAAGATCGAGAACAGTCCACAACAATTAGAAATACCTCAAGATACATTGCCAAAAGCTGAAAAAAGTAAGCAATCTTTGGTTTTAACTTCTGGTGCACTTCAATTGGTGGATCAAATTACGGGATCTTCTAATGAATTGCCCTTTGGCACATCAGAGAATCAAATGACAGAAATCATAAACAACATCATACAATCAAAAGCAGTAAGTAATGTTGTGAATACCGAATGCGGTGCCGGGCCTTTAAAAATGATCGCTTGGAGCAATGGTTTAACGTTGGTTTTTCAGGAAAATAACACAAAAAGTGATGGACAAAAAATCGATTGGCTATTTCAAGGCTGGTCTGTTGACGGCACTATAGAAGGTGTTCAAAAGTTGACCACAATGGCTGGCATAGGGATTGGGTCAACGCTGGAAGAAATTCAAAGTGCCTATGAAATTGAGGTTAGAAAAACCAGTTTGGGATATGAATTTTCAACTGCCGCCGGTATGTTTGGAATTTTAGGCGGCGCGGGTAAAGATGCCCAAATTATTCATTTATGGAGTGGCGTAAGCTGTAATTTCAGGTAAAAAAAGAATTATAAAGATTGTTGATTACATAAATTCATCGTAAAAAAAATTATTTTATCATTTGTGGAAATCTGTGAATGATGTAACTTTTATCAAAAGTTATGTAACATTTTGGTTGTAAAATTCTCCAATTTTGTAATATCAAAAAGTCATAAAAACACAGCGATTAAAGCGATTTTTAAGCAGAAACAGTTGCTGTATGAACCGTAAATGATAAAACAATTATAAAAAAACCATTTAAATAAAACCTAATAATCAATTGTATGAACAATATATTTAAAGGCTTAATTGCCGGTTTCGGAGCGCATAAATTAGGCGGTGGCTGCATAAGCACGGTGGTCATTTTTATAATTATCTTTGTTTTGCTTGGGCAATGTTCCTAAAAATTCAGAAAAAACAAATTTCAATTAATAACAGTGATGATTTAAAAATGTTTCACTAAAAAATAACTATTATGACAATTCAAATAAATTCAGACAGTAATTTAACAGTACACAAAGAATTCAGGGCACAATTACAAAGCCAAATAGCTGAAGATTTAAGCAGATTTAGCGAACATATTACAAGATTGGAAGTGCATCTTTCAGATGAAAACGGACAAAAAGACGCGCTCAATGATAAAAGATGCTTGGTTGAAGCACGACTTGAAGGAATGAAACCTATCGCCGTCACAAATATTGCTAACAATCATGAACAAGCTGTTGATGGTGCCATTGACAAGTTAAAATCAACGCTCGAAACAAAATTTGGCCGTTTGAACAATCATTAGAAGAAAAAAATATACTGTTTTAGGAAGATACGTTCCTTTAAACTATATGCTCCATAAGTTTCTCATACACCGACTAAAAAAGTGTATGAGAAACTTTTTAATTGAAAACAGTCCCAACGTATATAATCATATTTTAAAAAAATATGTATTAAAATCACTTCTGAACTTCAGAAAGTCTTAGTTTTGCATTAAAAGATTTAAAGTGCATAAAAATTTGTTGAAAAGTACTTTTTTAGGAATCGTAAGTATCTTCGCTTTCAATTCCTGCGCATCCATTCCAAAAGGCGCAACGGCAGTTAAACCATTTGATAAAGAAAAATATTTGGGCAAATGGTATGAAATTGCCCGTTTGGATTTTAAGTTTGAGCGCGACTTAAACAATACTACCGCTACTTATTCCATAAATAAAGACGGCAGCATTCGTGTCGAAAATCGTGGTTTTAATTATAAAAAAAACCTATGGAAACAAGCTGTTGGCAAGGCAAAATTTAGAGGTGAAGATACCACTGCGGCGCTAAAAGTTTCGTTTTTTGGTCCGTTTTATGTTGGATATAACGTGATTGCATTGGATTATGAATACAAATATGCGTTGGTTGCAGGCAAAGATTTAAAATATTTGTGGATTTTAGCCCGTGAAACCAAAATTCCTGAAACCGTTAAACAAGATTATCTTAAGATTGCAGCAGATTTGGGGTATAAAACTTCCGATCTTGTATGGGTTGAACACAATAAATAATAGCAATGAAAATCTAATTCTGTAAAGATTAAATTCAATAAAATAATAATTATGGGCAAACTATTTGATGGATCTGACAAAAAAATATATCAGGCAAAAGAAGCAAGATATGATAAAATGAATTACAGACGCTGCGGAAAAAGCGGCTTGTTGCTTCCTGAAATTTCGTTGGGTTTGTGGCATAATTTCGGATTTACGGACGACTTTAAAAATGCCGAAAATTTATTGAAATGCGCTTTTGACAATGGTATCACCCACTTTGATTTGGCTAACAACTACGGTCCGCCCTACGGTTCTGCCGAATCCACTTTTGGCAAAATTTTCAAAAAATATTTCAAACCTTACAGAGATGAATTGATCATTTCTACCAAGGCAGGATGGGATATGTGGCCCGGACCTTACGGAAATTTCGGATCAAGAAAATATTTGATTTCTAGTTTAGATCAAAGTCTGCAAAGAATGGAATTAGATTATGTTGACATTTTTTACCATCACCGACCAGATCCGGAAACGCCGCTAGAAGAAACAATGGGCGCACTAGATCATATTGTAAGACAAGGAAAAGCACTTTATGTTGGGATTTCCCAATACAGTGCAGAAGAGACTTTAAAAGCAACCAAAATATTGAAAGAACTGGGAACACCTTGTTTAATTCACCAACCGAGATACAGTATGCTGGACAGATGGGTAGAAGACGGACTTTTAGATGTTTTGGAAAATGAAGGCGTTGGCGCCATCGCTTTTTCTCCTTTAAAACAGGGAATTTTAACGGATAAATATTTGGCGGGTTTTCCTGAAGATTCAAGAGCCGTTAAAGATGGACGATATTTAAAAACCGGTCAAATTAATAAAAAACTAATTTCAAAAGTGACCCAATTAAATGAAATTGCTATTTCAAGAGGACAAAGTTTGGCGCAAATGGCGATTGCATGGTTGTTGAAAGACAAACGAATCACCTCAGTTTTGGTTGGCGCCAGCAGAACCGAACAGTTAATGGACAGCTTAAAAGCATTGGAAAATTTGAAATTTTCTCCAGAAACTCTTAAACAAATTGAAAACGTTCTAAAATAGAATTTTCACAGGTTTCTTTTATTTATAAACCTTATTATTCAAAGTTTCGTTTTTTATTTTTACAATTGACTTCGCTTTTTTTCAACAAATAACACTCATGTTAATTGTTTTAAAAAGGTAAAGCGTACTTTAGACTGTCAAAATTTATAATTTTGAACTTTATTATTACTACTTTTTATTCATAAAATGGAAAAAATTTTTAGACCAAAGTTTTTTAGTCTGCTAAAATCCGGGTTTACAAAAAAACAACTTACATCAGATCTTTTTGCTGGAGTTGTTGTTGGCATTGTTGCTTTACCTCTTGCCATTGCATTTGCTGTTGCATCGGGTGTTTCTCCTGAAAAAGGACTTATTACTGCGGTTATAGCTGGTTTTTTAATTGCACTATTGGGGGGCAGCCGCGTTCAAATTGGCGGACCAACCGGAGCGTTTATTATTATTTTATATGGCATTGTTGAAAAATTCGGCATAGATGGCCTTATAATTTCATCGGTAATGGCTGGAATTATGCTGGTTGCTTTCGGATTGTTAAAATTGGGATCTTTATTGAAATACTTTCCGCATTCATTGGTTGTGGGATTTACAAGCGGTATTGCCGTAGTTATTTTTTCCACCCAGGTGCGAGATGCGCTTGGTTTAGACATTGCAAAAGTTCCTTCCAATTTTATTGATAAATGGATAGTGTTTTACAATCACATCGACCAAATTAACTATTATGCGCTTGCCGTTACTTTGGTTACTATTGGAATTATATTACTTTTCAGTAAGTTAAAAACAAAAGTTCCTGGGTCTTTTATTGCCATTATTGGAATGACCGCCATTGTTCAACTGTTCGATTTACCTGTCACCACAATCGAATCGTTTTTTGGGGATATTCCGGCAAAATTCGATTTTGTAATTCCCAATTTTCAGTTTGAAAATTTATCAATGTATTTACAGCCGGCATTAACAATAGCTTTGCTGGGCGCTATTGAATCATTGCTTTCTGCAGTTGTTTCTGATGGAATGATTGGAGGAAATCACCGTTCCAATACCGAATTAATTGCCCAAGGAATAGCAAATATAGTCACACCATTTTTTGGAGGGATTCCAGCAACCGGAGCAATTGCACGAACTGCCACAAACGTAAAAAATGGAGGAAGAACTCCTGTGGCCGGTATTATTCATTCCGTCACCTTATTATTAATTATGTTATTTTTTGGACAGTGGGCAAAATTAATTCCAATGTCTGTTTTGGCTGGGGTGTTAATTATTGTCGCATACAATATGAGTGAATGGCGTTCCTTTATTTCAATATTGCATAGTTCTTCATTTGATATTATTATTCTATTCTCTACATTTCTTCTTACAGTATTCGTGGATTTAACCGTTGCCATTGAAATTGGTATTGTTTTGTCCGCATTATTATTTATGAGAAGAATGTCTAAACTCGGCACTGGTTTAAGCGATGAGATTGACAGTGATTTAATATCCGATTACTCAGATTTACCAAAAGATTTTTCAGTTTATGAAATTAGCGGACCCTTGTTTTTTGCTTCAGCCAAACAATATGCTGAAGTCATTAAAATATTGGGGTTGTCAAGTAAAATACTCATTATACGTATGCGTCATGTGCCATTTGTGGACGCCACTGCCATTCATAATTTCTTGGAGGTTTTAAAAATATTGAAAGAATCATCAGAGGTAACAATTATATTGTCAGGTGTTCGTAAATCTGTATATGACGAATTGAAAAAAAGCAGCATAGTTGACATCATTAATGAAAACCAAATATTTGACACTTTTAAAGATGCTTTAGAATACGCAAAAAAAACATACAATACCAAATAAATTTAAAACACAAAGAGGAAAACTAGGTTTGCACCACCAACCCATCAAAAGCTAAAAATACATTTTCGGGAAGTGTTTTTTCAACTTCCGCATGAAATCCCAAACGAACACTTATATGTGTAAAATAGGTTTTTTTTGCTTTTAATTCCTGGCTTAAGGCAATTGCCTCGGCCAAACATAAATGTGTGGGATGGGTTTCAATCCGCAAAGCATTGATGATGAGCACATCTAAATTTTGCAATTTCAATTTTTCTGCATCAGAAATGGTTTTGACATCAGTTAAATAAGCGATATTGTGAAATCTGAACCCTAAGATATTAATATCGCCGTGGGAAACTTCAATGGGAATCACTTTTAAATTTTGAATGTAAAATGGTTCGTTTTTAATTTCATTTTGTTGAACGCTGGGTGCACCAATGTATTTATCTTCCTCATTAAAAATGTAATCGAAACGCTTGGCTAAATTGGTTAAAACATCCTTTTTAGCAAATATTGGAACAGCTCCAAGTTGCGCGCTGAACGGACGCAAATCGTCTAATCCGGCAGTATGATCCGCATGAATGTGCGTAAACAATACGCCGTTAATTTTATTGACGTTTGCTCGCAACATTTGATATCGGAAATCCGGACCGCAATCTACCACATAGGTAAAATGTTCCCATTCAACCAAAATGGAAACACGCAATCGTTTATCACGCTTATCGGTCGATAAACAAACCGGATGTTTACTGGATACAATGGGTATTCCCTGTGATGTTCCTGTACCTAAAAAAGTAATTTTGATGGTCATTGATTTTTTAATAGAGGTACAAATATAAGTTGCTTCAGCACAATAAAAATAATAATGGGTGGGGAATATTGAAATCTCCTTAATTATTTAATGATCATTAATTTTTTTAAAATTATCATTATATCAATAACATGGCAGAAAAATGTGTTTATTATCGGCATCAATGCTATAATATTTACTTATATTTACGCTTTTTAACAAAATAACATGAATAAATCTCAAATGAGCCAATGTTACCAGTATCATTCCTTGATAATTAGTAGGATTTCATCAACCGTTTTTATGTTAAAAAATATAATTTATATCAATAAAAATAGCCCTCTAGCGGGTTTAATTTTTTTATTGGTACTCCGTTTTTATTTCAAATGAATAAATTAAGTATTCCAAATAATTTTATATACAATAAAACCTTACATACATGAAAATAGGCGTTTTAAAAGAAACACAAAAAGGAGAAAACCGGGTATCGATTTCACCTAACATTGCCAAACTGCTCGTTGAAAAAGGGTTTGAGCTTTTGGTTGAAGAAGATGCAGGAATGGCTTCGTCATTTAAAAACTCAGATTATGAAGCTGTTGGCGCTTCTGTTAATAATAGCAATGAGATTTTTAAAGAATCCACTATCCTGATAAAAATCAATCCTTTTACGGAAGAAGATTTGAAATTGGTTCAAAAAGGACAGATTTTGATGAGCCAGTTGTATTACTTATCAAATCCACAACTTATTGAGGCAATTGCTGCAACCGGAGCAACTGCATTTTCTATGGATGCCATGCCTCGTATTTCAAGAGCACAGGATATGGATGTTTTAAGTTCACAAAGCAACTTGGCCGGTTATAAAGCAGTAATTGTTGGTGCCAATGAAATGACCAGAATATTTCCACTGATGATGACTGCCGCAGGAACAATCATTCCTTCAAAAGTATTGATTTATGGTATTGGCGTTGCCGGTTTACAAGCAATTGCAACAGCAAAACGTTTAGGTGCTGTGGTAATGGCTACAGACATTAGAACGGAAACAAAAGAACAGGCTGAATCTTTGGGTGCCAAATTTATTTCGGTAGACAATACAGGTGAACAATCTGAAGGCGGATATGCCAAAGAAGCTTCTGAAGATTATGCACGCCGACAAAAAGAAGCCGTGAACAAATCGTTATTTGAAGCTGATTTGGTGATTACAACCGCTATGGTTCCTGGAAGAAAAGCACCTGTTTTGATTACTGAAGATCAGGTAAAACAAATGAAAAATGGTGCGGTAATCATTGATTTAGCTGCTGCACAAGGCGGTAATGTTGAGATTAGCGAAATGGACAACACCGTGGTAAAACATGGCGTAAAAATTATTGGATCAACGATGGCTCCGGTAAGCGTTTCAACTAATGCCAGTGAATTATATGCAAAAAATATGTACAATTTCTTGATGCATTTAACTGCAGACAATCAATTTAAGTGGGAATTGGAAGAGGAAATTACCGATGGCACTTTAATTGTGCATGAAGGGAAAATTAGAAAAAACTAAAAAATTTATATAAATCATGAATGAATTAATAGCATTTATCAGCAATAATCTTGAATTATTGTATATCCTAATTTTAGCGATATTTATTGGTGTCGAATTGATTAAAAATGTTCCTTCGGTACTTCACACCCCTTTAATGTCTGGAGCAAATGCCTTAAGCGGCGTTGTAATTGTTGGAGCATTATTGGTGATGTTACAAGCCAAGCCAGATGATTTCTTGTCTTTGGGATTGGGATTTGTTGCCGTAGTGTTGGGAATTTTAAATGTGGTTGGTGGTTTTGTTGTAACCGACCGTATGTTACAAATGTTTAAAAAGAAAAAATAATGACTATCACGCTAAGTATTATCTATTTAATTACAACCGTAGCTTTTGTTATCGGTTTAAAAATGTTGGGACATCCGCAAACTGCTAAAAAGGGAAATTTAATTTCTGGTGTTGGTATGGGATTGGCTATTGTAGCAACCATATTTTTACATGATTTTGAAGTACCAACAATTAATTATATGCTCATTGGTGCAGCACTTTTAGTTGGATCTGTTATTGGGTATTTAATTGCGATGAAGGTCGCAATGACAAAAATGCCGGAATTAGTATCATTATTTAATGGTTTTGGTGGCGGTAGCGCACTTTTAATTGGACTGGTTGAATTTGGTAATTTTTCGGAAGATGCCACACAAACCTCCACTATTATTGCAGCCATTATTATTGGAAGCATCACATTTACAGGAAGTTTAATTGCCTGGGCCAAGTTAAATGGTTCCATGAAAGACATAAGATTACCAAAATACAATTTAATCAATAATTTAATAATTTTGGCACTTATTGCATTTGGCGCATACATTGTGATGTATGACTCAACCAATTTATTGTTGATATATCTTTTGCTTGCCGCTTCGTTGGTATATGGTGTTTTATTTGTAATTCCAATTGGTGGTGCAGATATGCCCGTTGTTATTTCATTATTGAACTCTTTAACAGGTATTGCAGCAGCCATTACAGGTATTTTGTTTGGAAATATGGTTATGATGGTTGGCGGTATTTTAGTTGGTTCGGCAGGATTAATCTTGACCTTTATTATGTGTAATGCGATGAACCGATCACTTTCAAATGTGATATTTGGTGCTTTTGGAGGCGGTGACGTGGCGCTAGCAGCTGTTGGAAAAACTGGAGGAACTATCAAAAAAACTACTGCAAGTGACTCAGCTATCTTGTTGAATTATGCAAGTAAAGTAGTTATTGTACCTGGTTATGGTTTGGCAGTGGCGCAAGCGCAACATGTTATTCACGAATTAGAGGAATTGTTGACCAAAAAAGGCGTTGATGTTTCTTATGCCATTCATCCTGTGGCAGGACGTATGCCGGGACATATGAATGTTTTATTGGCTGAAAGCAATGTTTCTTATGATAAATTAATTGAAATGGAAAACATAAATCCTCAATTCCCGAATACCGATGTTGTGTTGGTTGTTGGTGCTAATGACGTTGTAAATCCAGCTGCGCATAACGACCCTTCAAGTCCAATATACGGAATGCCAATTTTGGATGTGGAGAATGCAAAACATATTATTGTTAACAAACGTAGTATGAATGCCGGTTATGCCGGAATTGAAAATGAATTGTTCTTCAACCAAAAAACTTCTATGCTTTTTGGTGATGCCAAAAGCGCTTTAACCGAATTGGTTAACGAACTTAAGAATATGTAATTTACGCTTAATATTTACATTTTTAATTGGATGAAGTATATACTTCATCCAATTTTTTTTGGATATTTTTCCCATAAACACCCCACAACTATTTTTTGTATTTTTGCAATAATCAAAAAAAGCAAGTATGACTTTAAAATTAAAAGGTGATATTAATATTTCTACTGTACCTTCCATTGAATTAAAAGCCTTAAAAATAAACTTAAACAAGAGTATTTATGGAACTTTTGCAGAAATTGGCGCAGGACAGGAAACAGTGCGTAATTTTTTTAGGGCTGGTGGTGCTTCCGGAACAATTGCAAAAGCCATGAGTGCGTATGATAAAGATTTCTCTGATGCCATTTATGGCGTTGAAGATGACAATAGATATGTGACAGAAACACGCTTAAAAAAAATGCTTGGGTATGAAATTAAACTTCTTGAAGATCGATTAATTCGAAAAAGCCATCCCGAAAAAATGTTTTTTTCCTTTGCAAATACGGTAACAACCATAGATTTTGCGAAGAAATTTAAAGGCCATGGTTGGGTTGGAATTAAATTTCAAGCTAGCCCTGATGAACTTTATAGTGAAATAATTTTGCATGTCAGATTTAAGGAAATAGATGCCAAATTACAACAAAAAACAATGGGCGCATTGGGCGTAAACCTTATTTATGGTGCCTATTATTTAAATGACAATCCGAAAGAACTTTTAAAATCACTGTATGATAATTTAGATGAATTTCAGTTGGAAATTGACATGATTAATTTCTCCGGAGCACGTTTTTTGCATGTAGACAATCGTTTAATGAGTTTGTTATTGGTTAAAAACGGAATGACCAATGCCGTAATGTTTGGTCCCGACGGAAATAATTTATTGCCTGCAGAACAGCTCTACAATGCCAATATTTTGGTGTTAAGAGGCAGTTTTAGGCCTGTTACCAAAGTAAATGTAGATATTTACAAATGCGCAGAACAACTTTTTAGAACTGAAAAAAAAGTGGTTCCTGAAAATACCAAAATCATTTTTGAAATAACTTTATCCAATTTAATATCTGAAGGTGAAATTAATGAAAGAGATTTTCTTGACCGGGCGGAATTGCTTTGTGCACTTGATCAAAATGTAATGATTACAAATTTTCAACGGTATTTTAAACTCATTGAATATTTTTCAGAATACACAAAAAAACGCATTGGGTTGGCAATGGGTGTCTCCAATTTTGTGCAAATTTTTGACGAAAAATATTACCGTAATTTGAGTGGTGGTATTTTAGAAGCCTTCGGAAAATTATTTTATAAAGATTTAAAAGTTTATCTGTACCCGATGAAAGATTTAGAAACGGGTGAAATTATTACAAGTGAAAACCTAAAAGTACATCCGCGAATGAAAGAATTGTATAAATTTTTTAAATTCAACGGAAAAGTGGTTGATTTAAAAAATTACAATCCAGACTTTTTAGAAATTTATGCAAAACAAATTTTGCAAATGATTTCTAGCGGAAAAGAAGGTTGGGAAAATATGCTCCCTGAAGGAATTCCGGAAATAATAAAAAACCAAAAATTGTTTGGGTACGTTAAAAAGGAGGAAATTAGCTAATTTGTTCCCCGTTTTTAACAGCTGACTTTGATGCTTGCAGCAGCACAACTTCCTTGTTTTCGTTTTCAACGCCCAACACCAAACATTCGCTGATAAAATTGGCAATTTGCTTATCTTTAAAATTTACGATGGCCAATATTTGCTTTTGAAGTAAATCCTCTTTGGCATATAACTGTGTAATTTGTGCACTCGACTTTTTAATTCCCAAATCCCCAAAATCTATTGTTAACTGATATGCCGGTTTTTTCGCTTTCGGAAAATCGACAACCTCAATAATAGTTCCTATTCTGATATCAACTTTATTAAAATTATCAAAAGTAATTTCTGGTTTGGTCATAATTATTCGTCGGTTATGATAAATTCTGTTCTTCTGTTTATTTGGTGCTCTGCTTCACTGCATTTAACGCCTTTTGCACAGTTGTTT
>JAWOHJ010000375.1:0-11907 GCA_046485225.1 Lutibacter sp.
TAGCCCTACCAACATCCCCACAATTCCCCAAAGAATTGTTGCCCAAAGAAACATTTTTACGATTTTATTGTCATAATAAAATTGTTCTTTTTCCATACTTGTTTGATTAATTAATTGTTAGTTATTTTTGATTGATTTTGATTGCTATTTGATTTGTTTTCGTCTTTTTTCTTTACACTAACCAATTCATCATCAAACAACATTCGCACCGATGGCGTATAAGTATCATCATACTGACCAGATTTAACTGACCTGATAAATGCATAGAAAAAAAATAAGGCTACAACAATACTCACGCCTATTGTGATATAAAGTACTTCCATTCTTTTAGTTAATAAAAATTTAAGGTATTAAATAACTTGTTTACAAATATATATTTTACTTCCGAAAATAAGATGACATTTATCACACAAATTTAAGGCTATTTCTCATTCTACCTTAATTATTTTAAATATTTTTTTGAAACTATATTTGTCATAATTGTCACAAAAATCACAATGCTTATGGAACTTACAGGCATTAAAATAGCTGCAACTATTGGGGTTAAAGCGCCCGTTAGTGCAAAATACATCCCAATCACATTGTAGCAAAAAGCCAAAACAAAACTTGTCTTTATTATCGTTATGGTTTTATTAGAAATAGTTAACAACTTTGGCAAATTGTTAAAAAATTGCGCATCAAGAATGCCGTCACAAGCAGGTGAAAACACATTTACATTTTCAGATATTACAATGCCTACATTGCTTTGCGCTAAGGCACCTGCATCATTTAGCCCATCTCCAACCATCATTACCTTTTCTCGATTTTGTTGAAGTTTTTTAATAAATTCCAATTTATTTTCAGGCTTCTGATTAAATTGAAACAGCGTATTTTTAGGAAGAAAATTTTCCAGATATGCTTTTTCCCCATCATTATCGCCCGAAAGAATAACCAATTTGTATTTATTTGCAAGTGCTTCAAAAACTTCTTTTGTTCCTTCTCTATAACTATTTTTAAAAATATAGCTTCCTTTGAACTGATCGCCTATTGCAATATGAATGGCAGTTTCATTGGTTTCATTAGAAGTTGCGCCAACAAAACTTGCCGAACCTAATTTTATAGCAACATTATTTATGATGGCTTTAATTCCTTTCCCTAGCTGTTCGTCAAAAAAGGTTGGTTTATCAGTTAAAGTTTCAACTTGAAGATATTCATAAAGCGATCTGCTTAACGGATGGTTTGACGCTCTTAAAACCGTTTTAATTGCCCTAATTTCGTCTGAACTTATCGTCTCTCCCCTATAAATCAAATGTGATTTGTCTGTTGAAGTTATGGTCCCGGTTTTATCAAAAATAATGGTGTCTATTTTAGCCAGGTTTTCAACGGTATCTGCATTTTTTAAATAAAACTTATGATAGCCAAAAATTCGCAAAATATTTCCGATGGAAAATGGCGCCGATAATGCCAATGCGCAGGGACAAGCAATAATAAGCACGGCAGTCACCACATTAAACACCATTGATGAATCATAAAAATACCAGAAAATACCGGCTAAAAATGAAATGGTTAAAACGTTAATGGTAAATAATTTGCTAATAGTGTCTGTAATGTTTTTTATGGTTTGGTCAGTTTTTTTATTAAAAACATCGTTGCTCCACAATTGCGTTAAATAACTTTGCGAAATGGTATTGATTACTTCCATTTCTATAGCTCCGGCAGTTTGTTTTCCGCCGGCAAAAAGCTTGTCGCCCGATTGTTTTGTAACCGGCAGCGATTCGCCTGTCACAAAGCTATAATCAATAGAGGCGTTTCCGTTGATTAAAATTCCGTCGACAGGAATTAACTCTTGATTTCTAATCAATAACCGATCGCCTTTTTCAATATCTTGTACAGGAATATTTTTTTCAATTCCGTCTGCCAATTTCGTGACTGCAATAGGAAAATAGGATTTATAATCTCGCTCAAAAGACAAAAAATTGTATGTTTTTTGCTGAAAAAATTTCCCCATCAGCAAAAAGAAAACCAATCCCGCTAAACTGTCGAAAAAACCTGTTCCTAAATCAAAGGTAATTTCAATAGTGCTTCTTATAAACAACACCGCAATTCCCAACGCAATTGGAACATCAATATTTAAAATTTTATGGGAAAGTCCTTTATAAGCAGATATGAAATAATTTTTAGCCGAATAAAAAACTACTGGAATGGCCATAGCAAACATAAGCCATCTAAATAAAAACTTGTATTTTTCCAACCAAAACTCATCAGCATCAAAATATTCAGGAAATGACAACAGCATAATATTTCCAAAACAAAAAGCAGCAATTGAAACCTGATAAATCAGCGTTTTATCAACTTTGTTTTTTATGCCATCCGCATCATCCAAACTTATATAAGGCTCATAACCTATGGAAGTCATTAATTCTGCCAGTTGTTTTAAGTTGGTTGTTGCATTTTTAAAAGTAATACGTACTGTTTTACTTGGGAAATTAACCATCGATGTAGTTACACCACTGTTCAATTTGGTTAAATTCTCCAAAATCCAAATACAGGAGCTGCAATGAATGCTCGGGATAAAAAATTCAACTACTGACGTTTCTGTATCATTAAATTCGAGGAGCTTTTCAATGATAATTTCATTTTCGAGATAATTGTACTTGCCTTTTATGTCGGATGGAATGATTCCCGGTGTCGATTGTAAATCGTAATAACAACCTAACTCATTGCTGCTAAGTATTTCATAAACCGTTTTACATCCATTGCAGCAAAATTGCTTGTCATCAAAGGTTTTCGGGCTTTTTCCGCATGATGCTCCGCAATGATAACAATTGTTTATATCCATTCTAAATTCTAATTCTACGCAAAAATATTCATTTATTATTTCCTATTTATGACATTTATCATTTATTTTTGTACCTTTACAAATGTTACTACTTAACTAAATTCTTTTTTTAGTATGTCAAATTGTTCACATTGTATTATGAAGCGTTTTAACGCTCTTAAAACTTTATCGCATGACGAATTAGAAAGATTTTCAGATCACAAAACATCACTTATCATCAAGAAAGGTGAAAATATAATGACTGAAGGTAATTCTATCAACGGATTATATTGTATTCAGGATGGAAAATGCAAATTGACTAAATTGAATACAAATGGTAAGGAACAAATCATAAAATTTGTAAAAGGCGGTGATATTTTAGGACACCGTTCTATTTTAAGTGAAGAACCTGTAGGCTTAAATGCAACCGCTTTGGAAGATATGCGTGTTTGTTTTATTCCTAAAGGTGATATATTAGAATCTATCAAAGACAACCCACAATTTTCTTTAAATTTAATCAAGAATATTTCGCTTCAATTAAGCCATGCAAACACCGCTATTTCGCAAATGGCCCAAAAACCTGTTAAAGACAGGTTGGCAGAAACTTTGTTAAGTTTGGAAGAAATATTTGGTGTTGACAATGAAGATTGTATTGATGTTATTTTAACAAGAGAAGAAATTGCAAATACCATTGGCACCGCCACGGAATCTGCCATACGATTGTTATCCAACCTAAAAAAGGATGGCGTAATTGATTTGCTTGGTAAAAAGATTAAAATTGTAAACAAAAATGCACTAAAAAATATCTCTGAAGGTTATTGATAATTGATTTCCTTTATAAAAAAAGCCTTTTAGATTTTGTCTAAAAGGCTTTTTTTAATGAATATGTTTTTTTTTACTGCGCCATCATAGCTGCTGCAATTCGTTTGTAGATACCGGCTTCCAATTTAGATCGAATGGCTGAAAAAGCTTCAATAGTTACTTTAACATCTTCCAAGTTATGTGTTGCTGTTGGAATCAATCTCAAAATAATCAATCCTTTTGGAATTACGGGATATACTACAATGGAACAAAATATGCCATAATTTTCACGTAAGTCATTAACCATAGCCATTGCTTCAGGAATATCGCCTTCTAAAAATACTGGCGTAACACAAGTATTTGTTTTTCCGATGTTAAAACCTTGATCTTTTAAGCCATTTTGAAGCGCATGCACATTCTCCCACAACTTTTCTTTAAGTTCGGGCATGGTTCTTAACATATCCAAACGTTTTAAGGCACCAATTACCATAGGCATTGGCAAAGCTTTTGCGAACATTTGCGAGCGCATATTATATTTTAAATACTGAATAATATCCTTATCTGCCGCGAAAAATGCGCCAAAACCGGCCATAGACTTGGCAAATGTTGAAAAATATACGTCGATTCCGTCTTGCACACCTTGTTCAAAACCTGTTCCTCTTCCTTCTTCACCTTGAGTTCCAAATCCGTGAGCGTCATCAACTAAAAATCTAAAATTGTATTTTTCTTTAAGCGCTACAATTTCTTTTAATTTTCCTTGCTCTCCACGCATTCCAAAAACACCTTCAGAAATAACCAGAATACCGCCATTGGTTTCTTTAGCAATTTTTGTGGCTCTTTGCAAGTTTTTTTCTAAACTTTCAACGTTGTTATGCTGAAAGGTAAATCGCTTGCCCGGATGCAACCTAACGCCGTCTATAATACAAGCATGTGCATCCATATCATAAACAATCACATCGTTTTTGGTAACTAAAGCGTCAATCGCAGAAACCATTCCCTGATAACCAAAATTTACCAAATACGCAGATTCTTTATGTTCAAATTCGGCCAGTTCTTTTTCTAATTGTTCGTGGTATTTTGTGTGACCCGACATCATTCTGGCACCCATTGGGTAAGCCATACCATATTGTGCAGCGGCTTCAGCATCCGCTTTTCTAACTTCCGGGTGATTCGCTAGTCCGAGGTAATCATTTATGCTCCAGGTAATTACGTTTTTACCGTTAAAAGTCATTTTGTTAGAGATTTCTCCTTCTAACTTTGGAAAAACATAGTATCCTTCGGCTTGTTCAGCCCATTTTCCTAACGGACCTTTATCTTTTATGATTCTTTCAAATAAATCTTTCATTATATAATTTTTTGAGTAAAATGTATTTATATTATCTACATTTTTAAGCGTACAAAGTAAGTGATTTTTTTTCTCCTAATCAAATGTTATGAAACAAAAAAAAGGGTTTAGAAATTAATTTCCAAACCCTTTTTTGATATAATTTTGGTTACTTAATATATTCAACTGCAGACGACTCTTGTTTCTGTGAGTCAAAAAATCCTTGTTCTTTCATCCATTCATCGCTGTAAATTTTTTCCATATAACGAGAACCGTGATCAGGTAAAATTAAGACTACTTTAGAATTTTCATTAAAAATTCCCTGCGCTGCGTATTGCATAGTTGCCTGCATTACAGCTCCACTGGTATAACCGGTAAATAAACCCTCAGTTAGTGCCAGTTCTCTGGCTCTGTGCGCTGCTGCTTCATCAGTTACTTTTTCAAAAACATCGATAGCATCAAAATCTGTGGCAGTCGGAATTAAATTTTTTCCCAACCCTTCAATTCTATATGGATAAATTTCATTTTTATCGAACTCTCCTGTTTCGTGAAATTTCTTTAAAATTGATCCAAATGCATCAACTCCTAAGATTCTAATGTTGGGATTTTGTTCTTTTAAATATTTAGAAACGCCTGAAATTGTTCCGCCTGTGCCACTTGCAGCAACCAAATGTGTAATCTCGCCATTGGTTTGATTCCAAATTTCAGGTCCGGTTGAACTGTAGTGCGCATCTACATTTAACTTGTTAAAATATTGGTTGATATATACTGAATTTGCTGTTTCTGCATGCAATCTTTTAGCAACCTGATAATAGGAACGTGAATCGTCTGCATCAACATGAGCCGGACAAACATACACTTTAGCACCCATAGCTTTCAACATATTAATTTTACCCGGTGAAGCTTTAGAACTCACTGCCAAAATACAGTTATAGCCTTTTATGACACTTACCATAGCAAGGCTGAACCCTGTATTACCAGAGGTTGTTTCAATTATTGTACTTCCTGGTTTCAATATCCCCTGCTTCTCAGCTTCTTCAATAATATGAACGGCAATCCTATCTTTCATAGAATGTCCTGGGTTAAATCCTTCATACTTTACATAAAAAGTGCCGGAAAGGTCTTTGGTGATTTTGTTTAGCTTAATTAAGGGAGTATTGCCTATTAGGTCTAAAATATTGTTACTTATACCTATATTTTCTGCCATTTTTTAAAATTTAATTCAGATATAATATTTATAAATACGAATTTAACAATAATAATCTATTGTGCAAATTTAATATTTTTTTTTAAATTTACATTCTTCCTTCCAAATCAATCACAAAACTGTAGTCTCTTACTGTTTCTTTTAAGGAATCAAATCGTCCTGAAGCCCCTCCGTGACCCGCTTCCATGTTAATATGCATTATTAAAATATTTTCATCAATTTTTAATTCTCGGAGCTTGGCTACCCATTTTGCAGGTTCAAAATATTGAACTTGCGAATCATGCAAACCTGTTGTAACCAACATATTAGGATATTTCTGCACAGAAACATTGTCATAAGGCGAATATGATTTCATATAATCGTAATAGGTTTTTTTGTTCGGATTTCCCCATTCATCATATTCTCCGGTAGTTAGCGGTAAACTATCATCTAACATTGTGGTAACAACATCAACAAAAGGAACTGCAGCGATAATACCATTAAACAATTCTGGATGCATATTCATAACAGCCCCAACCAATAAACCTCCGGCAGAACCGCCACTGGCATATAAATGTGCGCTTGACGTATATTCTTTTTCAATTAAAAATTTTGCGCAATCAATAAAATCGGTGAATGTATTTTTTTTATGCAATAATTTGCCTTTTTCATACCATTTTCGACCTAAATATTCGCCGCCTCTTACATGGGCAATTGCAAATACAAAACCGCGATCCAATAAACTTAAACGTGTTGTGCTGAAACCGGCATCAATGGAATGTCCGTAAGAACCATATCCATACAAAAGCAAAGGTGTGTCTTTTGTCAATGGTGTGTTTTTATGATGCACTAGTGAGATCGGAATTTTAGTTCCGTCATGGGATGTTGCCCATACACGCTCACTGGTGTAATTGTTTTTATCAAACTTCCCGCCCAATACTTCCTGTTCTTTTTTAACTTCTTTTGTTTTTGAAACTACGTCAAAATCTATGATTGAACTTGGAGTTGTCATGGAATTATACCCGTACCGGATCACATTGGTGTCAAATTCCGGATTGTTGTAAACGCCGGCTGAATAGGTTTCTTCATCAAAAGGAAGATAAAAATCTTCAGTTTGATCCCAACGAATAATTCTGATTTTATTCAATCCGTTTGAACGCTCTTCAACCACCAAAAAATCCTTAAAAATAGAAATATCTTCCAACAAAACATCTTCTCTATGAGGCAATACATCTATCCAATTTTCTAAGGTTGTTGCATTCTCAGAAGTTTTCATTAATTTAAAATTGGTAGCCTTATCTTTATTGGTAAGTATGTAAAAATCGCCGTTGTAATGTGCAATATCATACTCAAGATTCCGCACTCTCTTTTGGAATAATTTGAATTCTCCGGTTGGATTATCAGCTTCTAAAATGCGGTATTCGGATGAAACTGTGCTATGAGAGCCAATAATAATATATTTTTCTGATTTTGAAGCGTAAACAAACGCATTAAATGTAACTCCATTTTCATGATAAACTTCAACATCCAGCGAAACATCTGTACCCAACACATGGCGAAATATTTTCTCGCTTCTTAACGTTTTAGGGTTTTGAAGCGTATAAAATACGGTTTTATTATCGCTTGCCCAAGCAGCGCTTCCTGTGGTGTTTTCAATTTTTTCAGGAAACAACTCGCCTGTTTCCAAATTTTTAAATTGCAGCGTATATTGCCGTCTACCAACGGAATCCACACTAAATACAGCCAGTTCATTATTTGGGCTGATGGACAATCCTGCCAATTTAAAATAACTGAATCCTTTACCGAGTTCGTTCACATCGAACATAATTTGCTCGGGTGTTTCTAAACTTTCTTTTTTACGAGAATAAATTGGGTATTGATTGCCTTTTGTAAATCGGGTGATATAATAGTAATCCTTTTTTTTGTAAGGAACCGACTCGTCGTCTTCCTTAATACGAGATTTCATCTCTTGAAATAAATCTTCCTGAAATTGCTTTGTATGAGCCGTTTTTGCTTCATAATAGGCGTTTTCGGTATTTAAATAATCAATAACCTCTGGGTTTTCGCGATCATTTAACCAATAATAATTGTCAATTCGTATATCCCCATGAATTTCCAACAACTTCGCTATCTTTTTCGCTTTTGGGGGCAATATATTGTTCTTCGTCATTTAAATATTTTCAATAATTTGCAAAATTAATCAATATGTGTGAGTAAAAAATACAAATGACTTAAAAATGTTTTTTTGCATAGTAGTGTAAGAAACAAATGTTACCAAGGTTATTTTTTTTAATACGTGGTCTTATTCGTTAAAAAAAGCATCGGTAAAACCTATTAAATACACTTTTTCCTGAGCTCTTGTAACTGCGGTGTATAGCCATCTTAAATATTCAATATTTTGGCCGTCGGGTAAATAAGGCTGTTCAATAAAAACTGTTTTCCATTGCCCGCCCTGAGATTTATGGCAGGTAACGGCATAGGCGAATTTAATTTGCAATGCGTTGAAAAAATTATTTTTTTTGATGGCCAGCAACTGTTTGTATTTAGATGATTCGTGGGAAAAATCTTTGGCAACCTCTTGATATAGCCTGTTTGAATCATCATAAGAAAGCGAAGGCGATTCTGAAGTAAGCGTATCCAGCAGTAAAACAGTTTCAAATGGTTTTTGATTCGGATAATCGATCATCCGTATTTTAACTTCCGCAAACCGAAAACCGTACAATTCCTTAATATTAAATATTTCAAGAATTTCACAAATATCTCCATTGGCAATAAAACCTGCTTCACTAGTGTCTTCCAGCCAAAAATAATTATTTTTCACAATCATAATATAGTCGCCCGAAGAGATTTCGTTTTCCTGGCCGCGAATTTTACTTCTAATTTGCTCGTTGTATTGGTTGGCGCGTTTATTTGAACGCACAATAAAAGTGGTGTCTTCTACACCAATATTTGTGTAAGCGGTATTTATGGCATCTTCAATATCATACCCATCAATTAATCGGATTAAATCCGGATAACCCAATTGAAACTGAAAATCAGTAAAACCACTATTCGCCAAAATAAGTCGCAATTCCGTGGCGTTCAATAAAATTCCTGAATCTGCATGCTGACGCATCACTTCGTTTAATTCAATTTCCACCACTTCTTTTTGGTAATTTAAAGCAAGTTTTTGAGCATCTAATGCCGGACTAATTGCTAATTTTACCGGAGGTAATTGGGCAGTGTCGCCAATTAAAACCAATTTACAGTTCACTCCAGAGTATATATAGGAAATTAAATCATCTAATAAAGAACCAGCTTCAAACAATTTAGCACCAACTGGGGCATCGGAAATCATAGAAGCTTCATCAACAAAAAATATGGTGTTTGAATGTTTATTTGTTTGCAATGTAAAATCTACACCGCCCGATTTATTTTTTTTTGGAAAATAAATTTTTTTGTGAATTGTAAATGCCGGTTTGCCTGAATATGAAGAAATAACTTTGGCTGCTCTACCCGTTGGTGCCAGTAAAACCGCCTTTTTTCCAATTCGCCATAAATTATTCACCACGGTGCTTATTGTCGTAGTTTTACCGGTTCCTGCATACCCTTTGATAATAAATATAGCATTATTATTACTTTCGAGGATGAAATCGGTAAGCTTTGTAAGTAAAGAATCTTGAGAATTGGTGGGTTCAAATGGAAACTTTTCAATCAGATTAATATAGAATTCCTGCGCCGTTTTTGTCATATTTTAAATAAAAACCAAATATACAAATTGATTTATGCTTAAAAATTTTTCTCATTAAAAAAAATTTGTAGATTTGCGTACACACTCAAATAAAAAAAAATACAGATGATAACAGTTTTGATTATAGTAATAGGCATTGTAGTTACGGCTTTTTTAGCATATGCAATAGTAAATTTTATCCCAAGAAAATTGCATTGGATAATTTCATTACTATTGATTGCCACCGCAATTTTTTTAGTTTATAAAATTAATTTCGAAATTACCAAACCGATAAAATTCAATAAAGAAAAAAAGGAAAAGTATGCTAAAGTAATCAATAACTTAAAAATTATACGTGATGCAGAAGTAGCTTACAAGAAGGTAAACGGTAATTACACCACTGACGGAGAAGCACTTATACAGTTTATTGAAAACGGAAAATTCGCATTAACCCAAACAAAATATGTTCCTAAAACAATTTCAATTGGTGGCGGAATCACAAAAACTGTTGAAGAAAGAGTTGTAGATACCATTGGATACGATGATGTGAAAAATGCTTTTATTGGGAAAGATTATAAAAATATGATGAAAATTCCTGGAACCGATCAAACTTTCAAAATCGAAATTGGTGAAATTGAAAAAATTGTAGGCTTAAAGGCGCCAGTTTTTGAAGTGAAAGTTGATAAATCTTTAATTTTGGCCGGTATGGATGAAAATCTTGTGAAACAAGAAAAAGAAGCCATAGGCGGTGAAGAAGTTAGAGGAGAGTTTATAAGAGTTGGATCATTAACCGATGTTAGTGAGGACGGTAACTGGCCACCATTTTATGATAAAGGAGATAAAAAAATTAAAGAATAACGAATTAGATTTTTTAAATCTAGAAGATAACTACTTATCCATCCAACTTAGTTTGGATGGATTTTCTTTTTGTGTTTATCATAAAATTCACGAAAAAGTAGGTGTTTTTGGGCTTTATGAATTTGATAACAGCAAAGGTTCTCCATTTAAACAACTGGAGTGTATTAAAGAATTGTTTAACCAGGAAAAAGTACTTCAACTAAACTATAAATCGGTATTTGTTACTCATTTTAACAATTTAGTCACCCAAGTTCCGCAACCATTATTTAACAAAAACAACTTAGAGAAATATTTGCAGTATACCGTTAAAGTTCTGGAAAATGATTTTATTGCTTACGATGAACTCAACAATTCAGAAATTATAAATGTGTATATTCCGTTTGTAAATGTCAACAATTTTTTGCTGGATACTTATGAATCATTTACTTACAAACACTCCTCTACGGTATTGATTGAAAATTTACTGAATGAATATAAGAATTCAGAAGGCAGTTTTTGTTTTGTGAATATCACAGGCAAGCATTTTGAAATTGTTGTCATTCAGAATAAAAAATTGGCACTCTATAATTTTTTTAGTTTCACCACCAAGGAAGATTTTATTTACTATATCCTTTTTACAGCCGAGCAATTAAATTTAAATCCGGAAGAATTTGAATTGATTTTGATGGGAGATATCGAAAAGGAATCCGAACTTTATGATATTGTGTATCAATATATCAGAAATGTCACATTTTATGTTCCAAGTAATGCAAATTTGCAACTAAACGAATTACCCTCACATTCAAATTTTACCTTATTAAACCAATTTAAATAAATGCGCATTATTTCAGGAATACATAAAAGCAAACGCATACAGGCTCCTAAAAACTTACCTGTAAGACCTACAACCGACATGGCCAAGGAGGCGTTGTTTAACATTCTTAATAATTTGTATTATTTTGATGATATTTCGGTGTTGGATTTATTTTCGGGAACCGGAAATATAAGTTACGAATTTGGATCGAGAGGCACAGAGAATATTACGGCGGTTGATGTTCATGCCGGTTGTATCCAATTTATCAATACCACCGCCAAATCGCTGGATTTATCAATCACTACCGTTAAAAGTGATGTTTTTAACTATTTAGAAAAGACCAATTCAAAATTTGATATCATTTTTGCCGATGCGCCTTATGAATTTGAACTTGCACTGTTTGAAAAAATTGTTGCATTAGTTTTCGACAATAATTTGC